>NZ_SCKY01000109.1:0-688 GCF_004100315.1 Hydrotalea sp. AMD
ATATAGCACCCCAACCACTCTAATTTTTTTCTTGACTTTTTGTTGTAGATGTGTTATGCCGCTGGCAACACCCCCCATGGCGACAACCGGACATTCGATAGGCTTAAACTATGAAACCCTGAATAAACCCCGGTCAGATACAATTAGACCCGGCCCTCGCTATCTGCCATAATCGGGTGGCATACCCTTTTAATTTTCTACTGGCTAAATATGGCAAAGCGAAAAGCCCCAATAATAACAGACAAGAACCCGGCACACTGGGTGAGGTTAAAAGGCGACACAACCCGAAATTACGTTAATACAAAAACAGGTGAAATAATATCCCGGCGACAATATGACGAAAAAATAGGTCGATTATCTAAAGAGGGATTAACAAACGAAACGCAAGCAAAAAAGAACAAAGCGGAAAACCCCATTGCATTTTCAGCAAAGCCCCGGAGGGGAAAGAAAAAAGGAGCTGAATTAAAACAATATGAGAAAGAAATAAAGAAAAATAAAGTTGAATTAAAACACAAGGACGGATACTTAACTAAATTTGTAGTGTCGCCTATTAACTCTGTTACGGTTGCTGAAGCATTCCAAGCGATAGCACAAATACCCAAGGCAAGAAGTTACAGGCGAATCATTACAATGAGGCCAAAAGACGGAGGGGCTGAGATAACCACTGCAACGCCTTATAATAATATTC
>NZ_SCKY01000035.1:0-16177 GCF_004100315.1 Hydrotalea sp. AMD
CTTTCCTATCCAAACTTTTTTATCAATTTATTTGAAAAAAATTTGAAAAGAGAAACTGTTTCAATTAAAAACGGTAAGCCGTAATTTGGCGTAATGCAGTACAGTATTGAGTTTTAGGCAAACAAAAGCAATTAAAAAAAATGTTAAGTTCAGAAAAAAAATTTCTGCACTTTCAAAAAAGAAAAAAAGGTAAGCAAAAAGCGTATTACACAAATTGCTTACCGTTATATATTTTCAATCAACGAAATAAAAACTACTTTTTTAAATAAGGCCATCTATTCGGCAGGTAACCATTTGTTTGCTTTAGTGAAATTATAATGGCCTGATTTTTATGTTTTTAAACCAAGCCTCACTGCCATGGTCTTGTAAAGCAATAGAACCCGTTTTAGCCATTCCATAACCAGCGGCATCCTTCCATTTTCCTTCTTTCTTCAATTGTTCCCATTCGGGTGTCCAGGCTTCAAATGAAAGTACTTTTACACCATTCAGCCAATGCTCCACATGGCCTTTGTTAAAAATAATC
This sequence comes from Hydrotalea sp. AMD, assembly GCF_004100315.1. Taxonomy (NCBI): domain Bacteria; kingdom Pseudomonadati; phylum Bacteroidota; class Chitinophagia; order Chitinophagales; family Chitinophagaceae; genus Hydrotalea; species Hydrotalea sp. AMD. Next base: position 524 of record NZ_SCKY01000035.1, read on the forward strand.
ACGGTGTGGTTCCATTGGCCCACGGGTTTTGTAGGGCGAATATGGGTAGTATGCATGGCATAGTCGGCACCAGTTTTTTGCCACTCTTCCAGCTTCTCCGGAAATCCTTCATCATCTATAATCTGGTATTCGGGACCGGAAAGATAGGCAGCATCGTAGGCTTCAGTTACGTGATACATAATGCCGCTGTTGCCGGCAGGAGAAATTTTCCAATCAACAGACAATTCAAAATTATCGTATTGCTTATCAGTAATTAAATCGGCTCGTTTATCCGATTTATCTGTATTGCTGCCTTTACAGTGCAAAATACCATTTTGAACCTCCCAGCTATTGGAAGGCTTATTTTGATAGGTACGCCAACCACCTAAATTATTGCCATTGAACAGAAGTTGCCACCCCTGTTTTTTTTCTTTGGCAGTTAAGGTATTATCCTTTGTTTGGTGGGGGATGAAACTTAGCAGACTGATGGTCAGTAACAGTAGCATATGAAAGCTTAATTTTTGTTGCATAAAATTATTTTTATGACACAACCGTTAATTGTTCCGGATTCCAGCGCATGGTGGTTTGCTTAAAATAGCTATCGTTGCATAGCAATGCAGGTGCCGCAGCCCTGTAACCAAATAATGCATCTTCCCGGGAAGTGGTGCCATTTCTAATGTCCTGAAAGAAATTATAGAAATGATCGAAATGGGCGCCTTTATACCCTTCTTCAGCTTTATAAACAATGGAATCGGGCGGCAGCATTTTCTTGCGGTCGTATCCGGCAATATTACTTCCATTTAATTTTGTTTTTAATAATGGATCATCAGCAGCGGCATAACTTTTATTGGTGGTAAGGGTTACTTTATCCCATTCTACAATCATAGAACCTTCATTACCTACCATACGCAAATAAGTATTATCGGCAGTACCGTCTACAAAATTTACCCGAAGCGACAGGTTAAAGGCCGGATGCACTGCTGTTTCAGGATAATCGAACATGCCCAATAAAATATCTGGTACTTCACGGCCATCTTTCCAAAATCGTAACCCGCCGGTAGCCATTACTTTGGTAGGGCCTATGGAATTGGTAATAAAATGAAGGCTGGAAAACAAATGCACAAACAAATCGCCCGAAACACCGGTACCATAATCGCGGTAACAACGCCAACGGAAAAAACGTTTGGGATCGAAAGGCCTATCGGGATAATTGTGTAAAAAAGTTTTCCAATCAACTGTTTTGGTGGATGCATCGGCAGGAATATCATACTGCCAGGCACCAAAAGGAGAATTGCGTGCCCAAAAACCCTCGGCATAATTTAATTGCCCAATTGCCCCTGCCGCCAATAATTCCTTTGCTTTTTCATTACCCAGCGAACTCATACCCTGGCTACCCACCTGAAACACCACTTTATTGACATTTTGAGCAGCAACCACAGCATTACCTTCTGTTACATCGTGCACCATTGGTTTTTCGCAGTACACGTGTTTACCTTTATTCATGGCATCAACGGATATGGCTTTATGCCAATGATCGGGTGTGGCTACAATTACAGCATCCACATCTTTACGATTAATAATTTCACGATAATCACGTGTTATAAAAATATCATTACCATAATGTTTTTTGGCATCGGCTAAGCGCCCGTCATATAAATCGCAGGCTGCAATCAGTTTAATACCCGGAACGGTAATAGCAGTATTGGCATCGGCTGTACCCATACCTCCTGCTCCAATGAGCGCAATTTGAATATTATCGTTTGCACTGTATTTCCGAACCGGCAGCAAGGCGGTACGGTTAGTAGCAGCCCAACTTCCTACAGTAGGTAATAAAGCTGCAGCGGCAGCACCTTTTGAGAGTTTCTCAATAAAAGACCTCCTGGATGCAATCATTTTGTTTTTTTTCATATGGCGTTCATTATCGAAATAAGAAAATAAAGAAGGCTACAATTTAAAAAGATTAACCCTTAACACAAAATTTAAATAATAACGGGGAATATTGGTTAATTTTGAAATCCAATCAAATTGTTCACCTATTAAATAGTTTAATTATGTTATTTACACTACCTGCATTACCTTATGCATATGATGCTTTAGAGCCATTTATTGATACTGCAACTATGCAATTTCATTATGGCAAACACCATCAGACCTATCTGGATAATTTAAATAAAGCCATTGCAGGCACGCCACACGAAGGAAAATCTTTAGAGGAATTGGTAGCCGCTGCAGGCACCATTTCACCTGCTGTGCGCAACAATGGCGGCGGACACTGGAATCATAGTTTTTTCTGGGAAATTTTAGCACCCAAAGCCGGCGGAACACCTACAGGCGATTTGACCAAAGCCATTGATGCTGCATTTGGCTCATTTGATGCATTTAAAGAAAAATTTGCCAATGCAGGAATGACACGTTTTGGCAGCGGTTGGGCCTGGCTGATTGTGAAAGATGGGAAATTGGAAATTTCATCAACGCCTAATCAAGATAATCCATTAATGGATGTGGCAGAAGTTAAAGGACAACCTATTCTGGGCGTAGATGTATGGGAACATGCTTATTATTTAAAATACCAAAACCGCAGAGCCGAATATTTATCAGCATTCTGGAATGTGGTGAACTGGCAAAAAGTAGCTGAACACTATGCAAAAGCAAAGTAATACAAACATTTTATTTCAACTGAGCCGGAATTCAATCCGGCTTTTTTTATGTTTCAACGGAATTGGCTTGTCGTTATATTCCTACAAAAAATCAACAGATACTTCTATTGGAGCGGTAAGCTACATAGTTTAGCTTTACATCAGATTCAATATCCATTTAAACCATGCAATATCCTATAACCATGCTTATCAATTATTGTATTAAAAGGATGTTTCTGTTATAAAAACGGGAACATCCTTTTTGTATTGTAATACAAATAGCAGTTTTCTGAAAGGGCTTTAAGTATTGGTTTTAAATTAAAAAAGGGAAGCCTGTATCAATTCATTTTTATTTTCAGGCAGGGTGAATAGTATAGAACGGCTGATATTTTTATCTGGCCGTTCCTTTTTTTGGAGCATACGCTTAATACTGTACATTTATTTACCCGAAAAAAATACCATTCACTTGAATTCTTCCAACATGAAGGCAACCAACCATTTATTGGTAGGCAAGCTATACCGACTTACCATTTCCACAATCCGTACAATATTTTCATGCATGCATATCAAAAAATATTCCTGATTGCAGGTAAAGTTTAGAAGGTGGTAAAATAAAACAGGAGGTCGAAATTGACCTCCTATTTATTGTTGCTCCCGAAACTGGACTTGAACCAGTGACCCTCTGATTAACAGTCAGATGCTCTAACCAACTGAGCTATTCGGGAATACCTTCCGCATTCGCGGAGCGCAAAAATAGGGAAAAATGTATTTCAGCAAAATATCCTTTTAAAAATTACAAAAAAGTATTCGTTTATTGTCGGTTACATTCCTATCCACAACTCAATCCCATCTGTTTTTACAGGATAGGTTTTTAAATAATATTCTTCACTACTTATATTCCGGCCGGTTTCCATATTAAACTTATAATGATGTAATGGACAAGTAATGCAACCAGTTGCATCTATATAACCATTGGCGAGTATGCCGCCTGCATGCGGACATTTTTGGGCAAATGCAAAATGCTTTCCGTTCCATTGTGCCAGTGTAATATTTTTACCCGACACCTCCACCGGCTTCAATGCATTTTCGCCGGGTTCAAAAAATTGGAGTATTGGACCTGCTAATATCCATTGAGGTTCTTTTTGGTGCTCCCACATCTGCTAAAAATGAATGGTTTTATAGGGATATCTTACCCGATACATTCGCCTTACTTTATCTAATATCTCCGTTCTCAACAGATCTACATTCCGTTTTTCCAATGCAGCAATAAATACACAGTTGCCTTCGGTAAGGTGCGCCCATTTATCATACAGTTCGCGTAAAATATCTTCTTTTACTTCTGGTGCCAGCCATTCATCAAAATATTTAGATTCATACAAATCCATTTTATTAAAAATAGTGAGGATGGGTTTATCGAACGCTTTTAACTCCTGCAAGGTTTTTTGAACGGTACCCATTTGTTCTTCAAAACCAGGGTGCGATATATCGACCACATGTAATAAAATATCGGCTTCCCGTACTTCATCTAATGTACTTTTAAAACTTTCCACTAAATGGTGGGGCAGCTTTCTAATAAATCCAACCGTATCGCTTAATAAAAAGGGCGTGTTTTCAAATACTACTTTACGAGTGGTAGTATCTAATGTAGCAAATAATTTATTTTCTGCAAATACCTCACTTTTACTTAACAGGTTCATGATGGTGCTTTTGCCCACATTGGTATAGCCCACCAGAGAAACCCGAATCAGTTCACCTCTTTCTTTGCGTTGGGTAAAGGCCTGTTTATCTATTTCCTGCAATCTTTTACGCAGTAAAGCAATTTTATCTTTTACTATACGACGGTCGGTTTCTATTTCTGTTTCACCGGGGCCGCGTGTACCAATACCACCGCCCTGACGTTCTAAGTGCTTCCACATACCTTTTAAGCGGGGTAATAAATATTGGTATTGTGCCAGCTCTACCTGAACTTTGGCCTGGGCTGTTCTGGCCCTTCGGGCAAAAATATCCAGAATTAAATCGCTTCGGTCAATGGTTCGAATGCCGAGCACATCTTCCATATTTGAAATTTGTGAACCGCTTAACTCATCATCCACTATGGCTAAATTCACGCCTTTGGCCTGTACATAGGCTTTTATTTCTTCTAATTTCCCTTTCCCTAAAAAAGTGCGACTATCGGGATGCGGTAAGCGCTGCACAAAACGTTTTAAAGTAATGGCACCGGCTGTTTCGGCCAAAAAGGCCAATTCATCTAAATATTCTTCTATTTGCTCGGGGGTATTTTCTTTGGTTACCAACCCAATTAACACCACTTTTTCTTCTGTGGCTATTTTCTGGTTCTTATCTATCAACGATACTTTGTTTTGGACAAAGGTATTGCAAATACCCTGCTTTACAAGAAAAGCCCCATCGAGGCACTGAACAGGGATGGGGCTGATGATTGAAATATATAGCTTGTTTTACAATCCGCTAATTGTAAGTCCAATAGATAGTGTGTTCATGACAGGACCTGCATTTTGTTTTAACACACCCAGTACGGAATAGTCTATATTGAGTGAGATGTTCCCATATCCCGCTCGGGCCGTTGCTGCGAGAAAGGTACCGTTAAAGAATTTTTTATTGCTTTCTTTCTGCACATATTGGGTACCATACAAACTATTGTTGTTAATATCTAACAGATTTTTTCCTTTAAAGTATGCTTTTAATAAAGTGCCCACTTTTACACCGGCAGCAAATTTCCAGGAATGTTGCGGATCGCCGGGGTTGGAATAATAACGCAACTCAATAGGTGCCTGTAAATAAATGGTCGTTACTTTCGATTTTTTAAACCGGGTAGTACTATCGAATGGCAGGGTTGGTCCGGGTGCCCACACTTTTACGTACCGGTGGTCAAAGAAAATATTGCTGGTACCCACGCCTAAGCCATACGCCACACTGAAACGCGGATCGGTTTTAAATGGCTTGTTAAGCATTACATAAAAATTAAAGTGGCGACTAAACCCTTTGGTACCAATGGTATCGGGATTGGGGCGGCCGGTCCATGTATCGCTGCCAAACTGAATTAAAAAATGGTCTGATGGAACTTTGGTGAGGTCTACTTTACTCCAGTCTTTTTTTACTTTAGGCATCACCGGCTTCTTTTCTTTGGGTGCTTTGTGGTGTACAGTAGAATCTGTTTTGCCTTTTTTATGAAACAGGGTTGAAAGTTGTGCATGGGCCATGGCCATGGTGCATACACTAAGCAGTAGTAGGATCGATTTTTTCATTATGTATAAATGCAGGTGATTTAACCTTTTTTTAGTATGGAACAAAAATAACAGAATTGCGGCCACCAAAAGGGTTAAAAATTAGCAAAAGCTGATAAATAGTGAAAAATTGTTGGAGGAAAAGAAATAGAGTATGCTATATGCATGAAGAAAAGTAGCAGTTGAAATACCTAACTGTTTTTAAAATAACAGGACTGACTATTTTGAATGGTATTTGGAAAATAGCGGGATTTGGTTATTTTTGCGCCTCTTGAGCCCAAAGCTCAGGGCCTATAGCTCAGCTGGTTAGAGCACCTGACTCATAATCAGGGGGTCCCTGGTTCAAGCCCAGGTGGGCCCACTTAAAGTGGATTAGCTCATAAACGAAAATGTTTATGGGCTTTTTTATGTGCTTGAGTGCCAACCTATTTTAGGACGGGTCACCTACTACATTTGTTTTTACATCCTGATTGACATACTCCTGCGGTTTCAATTCCGAATTGTATGGTGGAAGAAAAAATACTTCAATCTTGTTTCTATTTGCCTAGAGACATTCATTTAGTTTTTTTGTTTTGTGCGCTGGGTGCCCCTCTGTTACAAAATATAGTTTCTGCCTGCTATACTTTATCATTTGCCGCAAAAATGTTTCAAACACTCCGCTGTTAAACCTGCCGTCTATAATCATAAATTGTAAATGACCCTGGTTGCTTATTGCTGAAATCATATTCAATGAAAAGCCTTGTCCTGTCTTTTTAATAACGGGTGTTTCTCCAGCAGAGGCGTAACGCCTGCCTGCCTGATGATCGCTACGCATGCCTGTTTCATCCCCAAAGTAAATAACGGCATTCTGTTGGGCAGTTCTTTTTTTAATGGCAGGATATTCTTTTCCCAGCTACTCTTTTACTTTTTCCGGTTTTTGCTCAAATGCCTTATTGATGGGCTTTTGAGGAGTATACCCCCAGTCTTTTAAATATCGCCCAACCTGCCAACGCGATAACTCAATCCTATATCTGTCTAACAATAATTGTTGCACAGCCTCCCTTGTCCACAGCCCAAAGGGTAGTTTTAATTGGTCAGGAAGCTTTTCCTTTATCAACTGGCCTACCTCTGCTGCTTGTTTACCAGTAATCTTTTTACCTCCTTGCACGCCTCGCTTTTTATTGCTCAACGAACGCTTGCCGTATTGCCTGTATTTTGACCAAATTCGATTTACTGAACATTCACTAAGTTCCCAATTTCTATTGTAAATAACCAACCACCCTTAAACGTATGGCTTCTTGTGCCTTAACTGTACCCCGTTTTATAACTGTTGACTTTATCATCTCATAATGTTACAAAAATAAAATTAAAATAAGACTTAAATTGTACTCTTATTAATAATGGCATTACTAATAAATATATCGCTAATATGCTTACCATAAATCTTTCGGCTGTAATAGCATTTACTGATAAATTTTACATTTTGTTTTGTTTTGTTTAACTTTACTACAAAGCACAAAACGATATTCCAATAAAATATAAAAATAAGCTTATGAAAAAACTACTTATAATTCTTTGTTTATTTACTTCTTGCATGCTGCATGCGCAAGTAAATAAACCCAAAACAGTTGAATATACACTTAACATTGCTGATACTACAGTTAATTATACTGGCAAGAGGGTGAAAGCAATTGCTGTAAATGGCTCTATTCCAGCACCTACACTGTATTTCACTGAAGGTGATACCGCAGTAATACATGTGCATAATGAAATGAATGTATCTACTTCAGTACATTGGCATGGAATATTGTTACCTAACCTCATGGATGGTGTTCCTTATTTAACCACACCACCTATTGAACCGGGAAAAACTTTCACCTTCCGTTTTCCGCTTATACAATCTGGAACTTATTGGTATCACTCGCATACAATGCTGCAGGAACAAAGCGGTTTATATGGATCGATAGTTATTCAACCTATAAAAAAAAGATATCAGGTAGATGGGGAATTGGTTCTGGTACTATCTGACTGGACAAATGAAAAGCCGGCCTCTGTTTTAACAACCTTGAAAAGAAGAGATGCTGCTAATGAATATTATGCATTAGAAAAAGGCTATCCCCAGAGCCTTGATAAATTATTAAAACACCATGCGTGGGGCGAAAGGCTAAAAGCAGCTTATAACAGAATGCCTCCGATGGATATTTCTGATGTTTATTATAACAGATTTTTCATTAATGGAACTACTGAATTAGACTTCTCAAAATATAAACCCGGACAAAAAATAAGATTAAGGGTTATTAATGGGTCAGCATCCTCCTATTTTTATTTGCAGTATGCAGGCGGTAAAATGGAATTAATTGCGGCAGATGGGGTAGATGTTCAACCCGTTTTCATTGACCGCTTGTTGATGGGGGTTGCCGAAACCTATGATTTCATTATTACAGTTCCTACAAATGGTGCTTACGAATTTCGTTCAACAGCTATTGATGTTACTGGCCATGCTTCTGTATTTATAGGGCAAGGTAATAAAATAATGGCTCCTGATATTCCAAAACCTAATGTATGGAAAATGAGTGAAACCATTCATAATTTAACTGTAAATATGCCAGGCAGAATGAATATGGGCAATATGAATATGCGCTTGAAAAAAGGAGGACATATGGGTAATATGCCAATGGACAAACAGACGATGGGAAGCAGTAAAAATGAAATGGTTCAACAGAGTAACCCTATGCAAAAAACTTCCGTGGAAAAAAAGGTGAATCAAAACATGGATATGCCAGTAATGAGTGCAGTTAAGTCAGACACAACTGGTAAATTCATAATGTTTAATTATGATATGCTCAAATCTTTTACACCAACAAACTTACCACAGGGAAATCCAACCAGGGAAATTACACTGAACCTAACCGGAAATATGTACAGGTATGTATGGTCAATAAATAACAAAACAATTTCACAACAAGACTCAATTGCGGTAAAGAAAGGAGAAAATGTAAGGCTGATACTTGTTAATAAAACCATGATGAACCATCCTATGCACCTTCATGGTCACTATTTCCGGGTTCTTAACAAAAATGGCGATTACTCTCCATTAAAACACACCGTAGATGTGCCCCCAATGACAACGGTGGTAATAGAATTTGCCGCAAATCAAGATAAAGACTGGTTTTTTCATTGCCACATCTTGTATCATTTGGCAAGTGGAATGGCACGTTACATACATTATGAAGGTAGTGAAAGAGATACTGCCCTGGCTAACTATCCGCTGAAAAAAATATTAAATGAAGATAAACAATGGTTTTTTTATGGCAGTTTAGCAGCAAAAAGCATGATGACAGAATTTACTGCCAATTATATTAATATGTCAAATGCAATTAGAACAGAAGCCAATACCAACTATAATGGCCAATACGAAATAAATCTAAGTTATGAAAGATATATTACAAATTGGTTTAGACCATATATAGGCGTTGCCACTGTAAGACAAAAATATTTTAATGTTTTTAGTGGGAAAGAAATTTTTCAACAAGAATTTGATTTGCCCGTAGTAGGCATAAGATATACCCTCCCTTTCTTTATCGAATCTGACCTTCGAATAAATTCTGCAGGCAGGGTTCGACTTCAATTAGAAAGTGATGAATGGCTGCTGCCACATGTTTTTTTTAATTGGCGTATCAATACAGATAAGGAATATCACCTTGATCTACAGTATCTTCTAAGTAAGTATATTTCACTATCGGGCGGGTATGATTCAAGGTATCAATGGGGAGGAGGATTATTAGTCAGATTTTAAAAAATAAACTTTCAGAAATTGAGCAATTATTATAGCATAATTACTATTTTGTTTCGTAAACGAAATGAAGTGATTGGATTACCATAGTTTATTGTTTTGAATTGCAAGAAGATATCTGCATTTATATTTTGCATTTGGATACCTAAAACACCTCTTTCACCACATTGCGTATTACTTTAGGTTTACCCAAAGTATAGTAATGCAATACCGGCACACCGGCAGCTTTCAGTTCTTTTGATTGTTGAATTAACCAGGTAGTACCAATTGCTTCTACCTCAGCATCTGTTTTACAATTTAAAATAGTATTTGATAAATCAGTGGGAATATCTACATGAAAAATTCTGGGCAATACGGTTAATTGTTTTTTAGAAGTAATGGGTTTTAATCCCGGAATAATGGGCACCTGAATACCCATTGCCCTGCAGGCTTTTACAAAAGCAAAAAACTTTTTGTTATCGAAGAACATTTGGGTCATAATATAATCGGCGCCGGCTTCAACTTTTTCTTTTAAAAACTGCAAATCGGTATCTAAGTTGGGTGCTTCAAAATGTTTTTCAGGATAGCCTGCGGTGCCAATGCAAAAATTAGTTTTACCACCATCGCGAATATCTTCATCAATGTATATACCGTGGTTTAAGTTCACCACCTGCTTTTGTAAATCAATGGCATGTGCATGTCCATCTGGCTCCGGCTCAAAACTGGTTTCATTTTTAGCTGCATCGCCCCGTAATACCAACACATTATCAATACCCAGAAAATTCAAATCAATTAAAGCATCTTCACTTTCGCGTTTGGTAAAGCCGCCACAAATTAAATGGGGCACTGTATCTATTTTATAATGGTTCATAATGGCAGCGCAAATGCCCACAGTACCGGGTCTTTTGCGTACTTCTACTTTTTCAAAAGAGCCATCGGCTTTTTTCTTAAACATACTTTCGCTACGGTGGTAGGTAACATTGATCCAGGAAGGCTTAAACTCCATGAGCGGATCTAAATGATCATATAACGAGGTAATGGTTTTTCCTTTCAAGGGTGGTAATACTTCAAAAGACAGTAAGGTACTTTTGGCCTGTTGAATGTGTTCAATTACTTTCATTTGTTTAGGTGTATGGTAGCGTTGCTTTTAAAAATCACGAATCTTATAGCGCATTGGCAGGATAAGCTTTTTGATTTGCCGGCTTATCATGAACCGCTAAAATATTTGCAAACATAGCATCAAAGCAATAAAAAACCGCTTACTTTAGCAGAAAGCGGTTGATTTAATATCCAAATATTACACAATTAATCGCGGTAATGTAAAGCAGGCTTTCTATCGCCCAACAATGCTTTGTACTGGTAATTGCCTTTGGCTTGCACAAATTCTTTTTTAGCTGCATCAATCAAAGCCGGACTTTGGTATAAATCAATGGCAGTTAATGCCAATGTTTTAGCGGCTACCATCATGCCTTTGGTGCCAATTTCAGTTCCTCCACAGGCAGTGGCCTGCCAGCTATGCGCAGGAGTGCCTGGAATCCAGGTAGCAGCCCTTAAGCCAACGGTGGGCACTGTATAGCTTACATCGCCTACATCGGTTGAGCCGCCGCCGGCATCTTCCTGTTCTTTTAATGGTTTAATGGTAGCAGCCGACTCAATGGGTGGTACGTTAAAATTAAAAGTGGCCTGTAATTTTTTACCGAATGCTACTTCATCTGGCGTATAGGTAACGCCGCCCACTTGTTCTAAATCAGACTGCATTACATTGGCCAGTGTTTTATTCAACAGCAAATCATGCGTTCCACCAATAATTTCATAATCCATGGTTGTGCCGGTGCCCAATGCTGCACCCTGCCCGGCTTTTACCAACCTGTCAAAAATAGATTTTACCTGCTCTTTATTGGGGTGGCGTACATAATAATACACCTCAGCAAAATCGGGTACCACATTGGGCGCCTTGCCGCCATTGGTAATAATGTAGTGAATACGGGTTTCCTGAGGCACGTGTTCCCGCATCATATTGGCCATATAATCCATAGCTTCAACGGCATCTAAAGCAGAGCGGCCTTTTTCGGGCGATGCTGCAGCGTGTGCAGCAATACCATGAAATCTGAATTTGGCAGAGATGTTGGCTAATGCACTGGTCATGGTTACACCATTTTCTGCGCCGGGATGCCAGTGCAATACTACATCTACCCCATTGAATAATCCTGCACGCACCATATACACTTTGCCACTGCCGCCTTCTTCGGCCGGACAACCATATACTTTTATAGTTCCTTTTAATTGGTTGGAGGCTATTAATTTTTGTATTTCTATTCCGGCAGCTACTGAAGCCGTGCCAAATAAATGATGTCCGCAGCCATGCCCCGCTGCCTGTCCGGCAACCGGCTCTTTTTCAGCAACAGCCTGTTGAGATAAACCGGGTAAGGCATCAAATTCAGCCAATATACCAATCACAGGCTGACCGCTACCATAGGTAGCCACAAAAGCAGTGGGAATATCGGCCACTCCGCTTTCAACAGAAAAGCCTGCATTTTTAAGTTGTTCTTGCAGCAGTGCTGAACTCTTTACTTCTTTATAGCCCACTTCTGCAAAGTTCCAAATTTGTAAAGCTACATTTTTGTAGGTGTTATACTGGCTTTGCAAATCGGCCATGGCAGTTTGTTTGAGTGCATTGGGTTTTTGCGGTGTTTGAGCAAATGGAGCAGACAGCCATAGTAGGCTGTCAGCAAGCAACAGAATAATAAATTTTCTCATAAGTAGTTGGTTTTGGTTGTATAAAAAATGGAAATGTACTAATAAAAATATCGATTTATACAAATAAATCGTTGAAAAGTGTGGCACCTGGTACCACAGCATATTTATCTAAATCAGTGATGCCTTCTGCTGCCAGTACTGCTTCATCAATAAACGTATTGCCTGTACAGTCTTTTGATTTTTTTTGCAGGATGATAGTAGCAGCATCGGACAGGATTTGTGGCGTTCGGCTTTGGTTAGCCAACGCAACGCCGCCCAATAAATTACGTACTGCAGCCGTATCGATGGTGGTTCTTGGCCACAAAGCATTGGATGCAATACCCAGCTCTTTAAACTCATGTGCCCAGGCAATGGCCATCATGCTCATATTGTATTTGGTAAGGGTGTACGCAATATGTGGTGCCAGCCATTTGGGCTGCATATTCAGAGGTGGTGATAAGGTTAAAATATGTGGATTGGGTGCTTTTTTTAAATAAGGAACACAGGCTTGTGTAACCAGAAAAGTACCCCGTACATTAATGCTGTGCATTAAATCGAAGCGCTTGGTTTCGGTGGAGAGAGTATCAGATAATTGAATGGCAGAAGCATTATTGATTAAAATATCAATTCCGCCAAAAGCTTCTACTGCTATTTCTACCGCTTGTTGTATTTGTTCTTCAAATCGAATATCGGTTTTTATGGGCAAAGCCTTGGTGCCTATTGCCTCTATTTCTTTAGCTGCAGAAAAAATAGTGCCGCCTAATTTGGGGTTTTCTTCTGTGCTTTTAGCAGCAATCACAATATTAGCCCCTTGTTTTGCCAGTTCTAACGCTATTGCCTTGCCGATGCCCCTGCTGGCACCGGTAATGAATACGGTCTTATTTTGAAATAGCATATCCTGTTCATTTAATGAAACAAGGTAGGATAATTGCAGGAAGAATAAAGAAGGAAGGCCAATAATTTTATTACCAATACATCAGGAAAAAATAGCAATACCCGCTCATTACCAGCCCAGAAATTGGCGGATGGCAGTTTCTGCTTCCCGGCAGGCCTGCTCTAATTCTTTGTTTACAATTCCTATATTAAAGTGATGCTTAAAAGAAATTTCATACCTGGCTTTATTCATACGGGTAGCAATACTATCCGGGGTTTCTGTGCCCCTGCTTTCTAATCTTTTTTTTAAATCATCCAAACTGGGCGCTTCAATAAAAATGGACAAGGTATTGTTGGGATATTGTTGTTGTACATGAATGGCGCCTTTCACATCAATATCCAAAACCGGCACTTTTCCTTCCTGCCAAATTCTTTCTATTTCTGCGTGCAGGGTGCCATAATATTTTCCTTCATATACCATTTCCCATTCAACAAATTCATTTGCTTTAATTTTTTCCTGAAAATTGTTGATAGAAATAAAATAATAATCTTTTCCGTTCTGCTCATTGCTTCGAGGGGAACGGGTAGTAGCGGAAATAGAAAATGCTAATTTGGGATATTTTGCTAAAAGATATCGGGTAATAGAAGTTTTACCTGCACCCGATGGTGCCGTGATGATGATAATTTTTTTTTCCGTTGATTCCATTTGCAAATAAAAGAAGAAAAAATGGAGTGGCGTAATTCAGATTCGATGAATTATTTTTCAAATAGCAATTTACAGATATACAACACTCTGTTGTTGTGTTGTGTGTCCGCAAACGGCGAACGTAAATCAGGACAAGACAAGGCGGCATGATTGCCATTCTGCATACCTGGGGACAAACGCTTAGCCTGCATCCCCACCTGCATTGTATTGTACCGGGTGCAGGCGTAGATGCAAAGGGTCATTTTAAAACCATTACTGCCAATGGAAAATATTTGTTTCCGGCAAAAGCTTTGAGCAATGTGTACCGTGCAAAGTATGTTGCACTGCTCAGGCAAAAGGGTATCACAGATAAAACACTCATCAATCATTTATTTGCCAAAAATTGGGTAGTGTATGCCAAGCGCCCTTTTGGCGCACCAAAGCAGGTAATAGAATACTTAGGCAGGTACACCCATAAAATTGCTATCAGCAATCACCGTTTGCAACAGGTAGATCAAACCAATACCACCTTCCACTACAAAGATTATAAAAGCCATGGCAGTATAAAACAAATGACGCTGAGCAACCCGGAATTTATCCGGCGTTTTGCTATGCACATTTTACCCCTGCGCTTTGTACGCATCAGGCATTACGGCATACGCAGCACTACCTGGAAGCGGGCAAAGTTTGTTGCCTTAAAAAAACAGTTAAAGTTGCCAACACCAAAAAATGACAGTACAACAAAACTACATTGCTGCCCTTGTTGCAAAACAGGCATATTAATCACCATCATCACCTTTGGCAAACGGGGGCCACCACCGCAGCATAAGGCCGGTGCAAAAAGGAATGCCTGCTAAATGCGGGTAAGGGAATTGCTGTGCCTGCAAGAACATAACCGCTACTACAATAACGGCACACAGCAGTAAACAAAGAATTGAAAAAAATAATACCCCCCGATTTTCAATTACAGCAACACAGTAGCAAAACGATAACTCCATAATCAATAAACACCCGGATAATTTACCGGTTTCGTTCAACAGGCGGCTTCATTGTTGGCGCTACGCACCCAACGAAGCCTTAGTTGTTAGCTGTAGGCTTTATTAAACATTAATAATCGACTTCATTTCGTCGGTCTCGTATAGCAGCTGCATTTGAGTCATTGCCGTTTTGGGATTATCCAAGTCAAATGCTTTTAACTTTTTTGCATTTGCAATGGCTGTTTTCAGTTTAGGTTTTAGTTTTAAATAAATATCGTTGTCTTGCTTTGTAAAATATTTACTTGTTTTTTCAAAATCAGGTAAATACTTTTTTAACTGTTTGATTGCACCTTCACAATTATCAAAATACTTGCCTGTCGATTCAAAATGAAGTAATATCCAAAATTCTAAGCATGGGTTATTGATAATTACAACGACATTTTTACAAACAAATGACAGATTATTCGTCAGCTGGGGTGGGTGGGTAGTGCGTTGGCATTTTTAGCTCTTGGCAAGGTTGGCATTGTGTCTGAGTTTTGTGTGCCTTGCCATGTGCTAAAAATTGCGTGGGGTCGGGTAGCAAAGTCATGGATAGTGTCACTGTACCCAAATAGGGTGACATACAACAATTATATTTCTGCTTTTCTCCTTTTGCCCTTCCACCAACAATTGTTATTTTTATGCAATGGCATTGGCATTCATCAGGCCTTTTATAAAACGTATAGTAATTGGTATTAACCTGCTGGTCATTTTTATTTACTTACTGGGCTGTTTA
>NZ_SCKY01000110.1:0-674 GCF_004100315.1 Hydrotalea sp. AMD
ATTGCTTTGTTTAACAACGCGGTACATTTTTTACAGCAACTTCATTTTGCCAAACCGTTGCCCCATTTCATTGTGTTGGGTTTGCCATCCAAAAAAATAGAATCATTAACATTAATAGAATTTATTTGTACACATTATTCGGGCTTAACCGTTTTGCTACTAGTACCTGAAGTGGGCATAAAACAGGTGAAAGATGCGGTAGCCCTCGGTGTTAGCAGTGTGGTAATGTTAAATAGTATACCACAAGAATTACCGAAAGCCATAGCAGCATTATTGAATCATCAACCTTATTTTTCTGAACAATTGGGCATTACTGCCGATGTACGTAAGTTGCTTAGAGAAGAACGTTGGGCTGAGCAATTGAATATGAAAAGCCTTCGTTTAACGGCCACCGAGCGTTCTATTATTAGTTTATTACCCGGCACGTTAAGCTATAAAGAAATAGGCCTTATTTTAAACAAAGAAGAAAAAACTATAGAAGTATATATACAACGCATATGTAAAAAGCTAAACATAGAAGGAGGTCGGATGGGATTGCTGATTTATTGTATCAGTAGAAAGTTCATTCGAATTGGGGATACATCTCTTTAAAACTGATATAGTTTTAACTTACTGCTAATTTAAAAATTGTAGGGCTTCCCCTACACATACTATTCAAAAATTGTTTATATTTT
>NZ_SCKY01000068.1:0-2954 GCF_004100315.1 Hydrotalea sp. AMD
TATGTAAGCTGTAATCCGGCCACACAGGCAAGAGATTTGGCTTTGCTGGATGAAAAATACACCGTTACAAAGGTGCAGCCGGTAGATATGTTTCCGCATACCTTCCATATTGAAAACATTGTGCAGCTTCGGTTAAAAGAAGCATTTATAAACCCATAATATTGTAGCATGACAGAATTCAGGCCCGGACGATTTCAGATTTTACCATTGGTGATTAAAAACCTGATCATTATTAATGGTTTGGTATTTCTGGCACAAATAACGATTGGCAGGCAAGGTTTCATTAATATGGATGATTTGTTTGCCCTGCACACCTTTCAAAGCCCATTGTTCAAACCCTGGCAATTGATTACGCACATGTTTATGCATGGCGGATTTGAACATATTTTCTTCAATATGTTTGCTTTATGGATGTTTGGCTCTGTATTAGAAAACCTTTGGGGGCCCAAACGTTTTTTAACCTTTTATATTATTTGTGGTTTGGGTGCCGCTTTTAGCCACTTAATTGTGTTGTACTTTCAAACCCAGCACTTAATTGATGCTTTTAATAGTTTAGACCCCACCACCCAACAACTGTACAAAGTTAATTTCTTAGACCGTCTTAATGAAGCTACCATTGGTGCATCGGGAGCCGTTTTTGGCTGTTTGGCTGCCTTTGGCTATTTGTTTCCCAATACAAAAATTTACTTATACTTCTTTGTACCCATTAAAGCCAAATGGTTTGTAATCATGTATGCCGCATTTGAGTTGTACTTAGGCATTAAAAACTCAGCCGGCGATGATGTGGCCCATTTTGCCCACTTAGGCGGTGCTTTGGTAGGTATTATTTTGGTGTATTTCTGGAACAAAAACAACAGAAGTTCGTTTTATTAAAGCAATTTAACCTTCTAATTGCGTAATTTTTTGCAATTTTAATGTATGAACCTGAGCGAAATGCATAATACCCGCAGAAGACCTTTATTAGGTGAAAACAATAATGCACTGGTTTTTTTGATTATTCTGAATGCACTTTTTTTTGTATCGCTTACTTTCATCAAAATTGTTTACTTCCTTTCTTACGATAGCAATGCAACCGCAGGCCTGTTTTTTCAAAAACAAATTGTAAACTGGCTGACACTACCCGCCGATACAGCAATTTTCTTCCCCAGAATATGGACCATTCTTACCTATATGTTCACCACCTACAGCGTTTGGGGTATTATCAGCACCGTTTTATGGATATGGGCTTTTGGTTATATTTTACAAGATTTAGCCGGCAATAAAAATATTATGCCCATTTACTTGTATGGAGGCTTTTTTGGCGGTATTGCATTTGTGTTGAGTGTTAACTTAATTCCTGCATTATACCAAAACATTGCATTTACTCCTGCATTAATGGGCGGAGGTGCAGCGGTAATGGGTATTGCCGTGGCAACTACCACCTTAGCCCCCGATTATAGAATTTTTCCACTTATTAACGGAGGTATTCCCATTTGGGTACTAACCTTAATTTTTGTAGCCATTGATTACGCAACCATTGCCAGCCAAAACGGCGGTAATGCCATTGCTCATTTAACAGGCGGCATGGTGGGTTTCTTATACATACGCCAATTAAAAAGAGGCAAAGACTGGGGCAACTGGATGCACCGTACGGTACAATGGGTAGATGATCTATTTAATCCGGAAAAGAAAAACAAAACTGCAACTATCAAAGAAAAACTGTTTTACCAGAGCAATACAAAGCCCTTTCAAAAAACACCGAATATTACCCAACAGCGTTTAGATGATATTTTGGATAAAATTAACCAGCATGGCTACCACATGCTGAGTGAGGAAGAAAAAGAATTTTTAAAAAAGGCCAGTAAAGATTTATAACCCATTATGGCTTTTTTTGCAATAGCTGTTTTCAAAAAATTTACAGGAATTGTTTGCATAGGCTATAGTGGTGTGTATGCGCTATCGGTACTTACACCCTTTGTAAACCCGATTCATTTTTGGCCTATGACTTTTCTATCGCTGGCTTTCCCATTGCTGTTGGCAGGGATGATTGGGGTTTGCCTGATATCATTTCTGCTATTTAAAAAATACAGTTGGTTGTTTTTCTTAGTATTGGCTTGCGGATATACCAATATTCGTTCGGTTTGGGGGTTTCATCCCGGAAAACCCTTTACAATGGAAAAATCTGCAGGCAGCATTCGTATTGTATCATGGAATGTGAACGAATTTTTAAATGCTTCCATTGCAAATGATATACCCGGCAATCCCCGTCGGCAAATGCTTGCCTTTATTCAACAATCGAATGCCGATATTCTTTGCTTTCAGGACTTTGCAACCGCTACGGGGAAAAAATTTCGTTCCACCTTGCCTTATATCCGCGATTCTTTGCATTATCCCTACACAGCTTTTGTCAATAATTTTTCATTTGGCATTGATGGGAATAACCTACAGCAAAATGGTATTGTCATTTTTTCGCGTTTACCGATTGTTGATTCTGCCGTCATTCCATTGCCCAATCCCGAGCATTTTAAAGAAGATTTTCAATGGGTTACCATTCAATATGGGCAACAAAGGTTCCGTATCATCAATGCCCATTTGCGTTCCATGAATTTGCACAGCAGTCAGGCCATGCCGGTTGAATCGCAGTTCTATAAACCTGATACTACACTTTTTTTACAAAAATCTACCTTTGCAAAACTGCGTTATTTTGATAAGGTGCATGTAGCTCAGGCAGTCCGTATTCGTGCAGTGATGGATACAACGGGGCTACCCTTTGTGTTTTGTGGCGATTTAAATGCAGTGCCTTCTTCTTATGTATACCACCAGCTCAGTAAAGGATTACAAGATGCCTTTCTAAAAACCGGATTTGGCTTAGGCAATACGTACGATAGTATTTCACCTACCCTGCGTATTGATGTGATGTTGCTTCGCAAACCCATCATCCCCATTCAACACCAAACATTCCCCCTGCATTTATC
>NZ_SCKY01000069.1:0-2942 GCF_004100315.1 Hydrotalea sp. AMD
GGCCTACTATTAACCATGGTATGGGAACAGTACAAAGCCTGCAACCAATATCTAAATTTTTTGAAATTCCATAACTTAAACCCGCATGTGCTAAAAAGGGCGTATAATTAGTGGTAGCCGGGGTTTTAATAAAAGTTACCTGACCGCCTGTACCACTAATAAACACAAAATCTTTGGGTTGTGCTGTAGTAGCAGTTTCAAAATTTAACACCCGCTGTGCATGCACTTATTCTAATAAGCATAAGCATAAAAATGAAAACAATAATTTTTTAATCGCCTCTCTATTATTTTATTTATTCTATACATGTAAAGCTAGATGAAGATAAATGTTTGATGCTCTTAAATTTGGTTGTAAATAGATATACAAAAAAATATAAAATAAACAGAATTGCCGTACAAAACTTAACTTAAAAAGCACTCTAATCCATTGCTGTAATTGATCACAGGCTAAAAAATGTTTATTTAAAAATTAGAGGGAGTGCCCATCTTTTGAAATCGGTTAAAATATTATTCGAAATAGGATTTAACCAATATTAAACAATTTTAGTAGCACAACAATGAAAATAAATTTATTTACTATTTTATTAATTCGAATCTGGTTCTAGCTACTATCGTTACTTTTCGGTAGTATAGCCGACCACCTAATTTCTACTCTCTTGCCGGTGTAATTGCAATATTCCTAAATTCAATAGGCCCATGATCTCCCTGGAAATATATGGGGCCGGGAGTACCTTCATTACTGTCTAAAGCACCTCCGGTAATACCGGGTATTTCGCGGTTACAAATTACTTTTATACCATTGGCAATTACAGTAACCATTCTGCCCACCAGGGTAATGTCGAACGACTGCCATTCGCCGGGCAATTTAGCCACCATTTCGCTCGGAGCTATAAAGCCGTAAATAGCGCTGAATAAACCTACAGCAGGCTCTTTGCCCTTACTGTCTATGATCTGCACTTCATACCTACCGCGCAAATAAACGCCGCTATTGCTTTCTGCAGGATACCGAAATTCAAGATGCAGTTTCAAATCGTTAAACTTCTTATCGCTTACCAAATTAGAACCCGAGTGTGGACTTTTCAACACGCCGTTTTCAACCACCCATTGGTTCTTGCCCATGGCATGCCAGCCACTCAGGTCTTTGCCATTGAATAAGCGGATGGGTTCACCCCAAACAACAGGTTTATCTCTGTGCAGGCGAGGCGCCCTATGGGCTATCCAGGTAAAATGTTCTCCCTCACTACTGGTTCCCGTACCCACCAAACTATCGCCCTGTAGTGTACCTTCTATGGATAAATATTTATCTGATTGTTCCCATTGTGGCGGAATGGCAAAATGCATTGTATTGTTTTCAAAAAACACTTCCGAAATAGGCCGGGCACTACCTCCAGGGCCTACAAATTGTCCTACCAGTGTTTTCAACCCGGAATGGTACACGCCCAACCAGGAAGGTAATGCCTTACCGTTCAATTGTAATACCATATCCCATCTGCCCTCTAAAGGCGAACCTTCCGGCGGCATTACTACTTGTGCATGCGCTACAATATGCATACAAAACAAAAAAAATGTGAGGAAAGATAGCTTTTTCATAAGCAAGTACCATTTAATGAGGTTAGGAATGAAACAAACAATGGACCAACAGGCTTTGTTTGCATAGCATGAAATTACAGTTTTTGAAGCAGTCAGAAAAAAATTCAGGATTAAACCTCTTGTACTTATTTTAATGTAATATTTTTTACATGCGTATACTTTCAGAAAACCTAAGCCAACTTTGGGTTTCATCAAAATATTAAGAAAAGAAATTACAATACCTACTGTTTCCCGAAGGAATGATGTACAATAAGAAAAATAACACAGTTTGAACCGTCAGTATCAATACCCTCTTCGCCACTATTGTCCAACTGCAAGGCATTACAGCACAAAATAAAAAGGCAACCTTGTAAAAGGTTGCCTTTGGAAAGCTTCCAACGGACTGCCTACCAATAGTTCTACATTTTTAAAGGATGTGCTGGGGGTGGCGGGGCTTTGAGGGGATGTTTTTCTAATTTGAATATTGATAGTGTGAAAATATATAAATTTTAGGTTGTATTACACCTGCACACATGCAATTAGCTATTTGGAATAAATGAAGATTGGTGTTAGTAGCTGCAAGCTACAAAAAAGTACGGCGTAGGCAAAGCCATACGCCGAGTGTGGTTTTATTGTTTTGATGTTGATAAACTACGCTGAGGGGGGTGATTATTGGATGGATATTGTTATTAGTAGCTGCATGCTAAAAATGTACAGTGTAGGCGCAGACAATACAGAGAGAAAATTTTTATGTTGGACAAACTACGCGGAGGTGAGGGTTGCTTTGTGTGTAGCTTATTCTTCGTCTTTTTCTCTTATAAATCCTATTCTCCTTCTTGGTACATGATTGCTTTGTTTTTCTATTAACTCCTTCAATACCATAAAAATATTTTCAATGTCTTTGCTGTTTCCCTTTACCTCTTTTTCTAGTTTGGATAATTGTAGCAGTATCTCTTTATGTGTTAAAGCGTATTCCCTAAGTTTTGTAAATACCCTTATTATCCTAATGTTTACTTCTATTGCAACATTGCTGTTTAAAACACTCGACAACATGGCTACTCCCTGTTCTGTAAAAGCTTTGGGCAGTTTTCTTCTTCCACCCCAATTTGATGTCGCATTTTGCGACTTCAAGTTTTCATACTCTTTTTTAGTCAGGCTAAACATAAAATCCTTCGGAAACCTCTTGCTATTGCGTTTTACCTGCTCATTCAGACGTCTTGTTTCAACACCGTACATTTCTGCTAAATCTTCGTCTAACATTACTTTCTGATTTCGGATAACATAAATCCTATTTAGTATTTTTTGTTCTGCCACTAATGCCTGTAATTCTTTCTTTGCCATTGTAATTTTTTGATTGCGTAAATATAAAGTTT
>NZ_SCKY01000070.1:0-2941 GCF_004100315.1 Hydrotalea sp. AMD
TGTATTGGGACAACAATGCGAAAAAAGGCGACAACCTTAATTGGCGTTGTGGTCAATAGGAACTTCATCTTTAGGCGGCAATGTGGACACCACTAAATAATCAATATCATCATCTCCGTCACGAGTAAGTTTCATTACAAAATAGCCACGTTCCCAAAGTTCCTCAAACAATTCTTTGTTTGTTTGTTCTTTAAATTTTGGTTCATTTTTTTGTTCAGACATTAGTTTTTTACCTGAACGACTATCGGTTAAATTTCGTTTGACAATTCGCAGTCGTTACAGGCTTAATTAGCGATTGACAAACCATAATAAAATTCACGTTGGACAAAAAGCCGAACGCACAACAAAAGTATTTGCGAATAGCAGGGCTTGACAAGCCGCAGTTGTGCTGCATAACTTTAATCGGAGGCGGTTCGGGCTTGACGTTATCTAACGAACAATAAATCATATTTTCAACTTTAAATTTTTCAATTTAGCTTCGGTATCAGCGTGACGGAACACAGAATATCCTGCCATCGCAAATACCGATTCGTTACCGGCAAGCGTAAAAATGCGACATAAACAAGTTTTTCAAACCGAAACGGTCAAAATGGCTTTTATTTTGCTTGTAATTATAAAATAAAGACTACCTTTGCAGACAATTAATCAAAAACGGACAGAAAGATGCTTCTGCAATTTTCAATTAAAAACTTTAGGACATTTAAGGACAAAGCGACTTTGAGCCTTATTGCTTCTAACTATGATAAAGACACCAGAGAACACGAAAACATTGTAATAAATGACAGCTTTGGACTGAGACTTCTCAAAAGTGCAGTTATCTATGGTGCAAATGCGAGTGGTAAAAGCAAGTTACTTGATGCATTTGCTTTTATGCGATATTTCGTAATCAATAGTTCCAAGGAAAGCCAAAAAGGTGAGGCTATTGAAGTTGAGCCATTTAAACTAAGCACACAGACAGAAAACGAACCATCTGAATTTGAAATCATTTTCATTTATAAAAATGTGCTTTATCGTTATGGTTTTGAAGCAACAACTGAAAGAATTGTATCTGAGTGGCTTTATCACAAACCAAAAACAAAAGAAGTTGAACTTTTTTATAGAGAAGGAAGCACCTTTAATACTCACGAACGAAGTTTCACCAAAGGCAATACTGTTGTTAAGGAAGGTCTTGTTCGAGATAATGCGTTATTAATTTCTGTTGCTGCTCAATTTAATGAAAAGACTGCAATCAATGTTTTAGATTGGTTCAAAAGACTTAAAACCTTGTCAGGATTAAAAGAATCAGGATACCAGGGTTTCACTATGGGTAAAACCGAAGACCCTAAACACAAAGTTAAAATTCTTGAACTATTGAAAGCCGCTGATTTAGGAATTCAAGACATCGAACTACAAAAACTTGACATTGAAAGTCTTCCCAAGGGAATGCCCAAAGAACTCAAGGAGAAGTTAATTAGAGAAGTGCGAGAAGAAAAAAAAGAATATGTATCTGACGTATTGATAAAGCATAAAAAATATAACGAAGACTTAAAATCAGTAGGAAGTGTTAGCTTTTCATTAGAAGATGATGAATCGTCTGGAACAAGAAAGTTTTTCGCTCTTACAGGTCCTATTCTCGATGTTATTGAAAATGGTTATACTCTAGTAGTTGATGAGTTAGACTCAAAACTTCATCCAAATTTGGTTTGTAAAATCGTTTCACTTTTTAACTCAAATGAGTTTAACAAGAAGAATGCACAATTGATTTTTAATACACACGACACAAACTTATTAAGCTCAGGTCTATTTAGAAGAGACCAAACTTGGTTTACAAACAAAAATAAATTCGGAGAAGCAAAACTTTATTCCTTAGCTGACTTTAAATCGGATGAAGTAAGAAAAACCGAGCCTTTTGAAGACAACTATATCAAGGGAAAATATGGTGCAGTTCCATTTCTTGGCTTTTTTGATAACCTAAAATTTTTCTTGACAGAAAATGAAAATGAAGGACAAAAAAGCTGAACAAAAAGCAGCAAAGCAAAAACACCTTGAACAGTTAAAGGCTCAACGAAGAAAAGAACCGAGCTTAGAAAGACCTGTTGCGGAGTTGACAGAAAAGCCTTCTATTCTTATTGTTTGTGAAGGAGAAAACACCGAACCCTCTTATTTCAATCAATTCAGAATTACTTCAGCAAAAGTCAAATCAGTTGGTGAAGGATATAATACAGTTTCTCTAGTTAATAGAGCCCTTGTGTTAGCTCAGCAGGGTAACTACGACCAAGTGTGGTGTGTGTTTGATAAAGACGATTTTAATGATAATGATTTTAACTCTGCAATTCAAATTGCTGTAGCCAATAACTTTGGCGTAGCTTATTCAAATCAATCATTTGAATATTGGCTGATACTACACTTTAATGACCATCAGGGTGGAGGAATGCACAGAGATAACTATAACGACAAGATAAACGAACACCTCAAACCATTCAAAGTAATTTATGATGGTAACGGGACTAAATTAATAGAAGAAGATTTTTTTGAATTACTTGACGGAATAGACGACAAAACGAGCAGAAAAAGAGCTGAACTTGCAATAGATAGAGCAGAGAGAAATTACAATCATTTTGACCATACAAATCCAGCTAGAGAAGAATCATCAACGACTGTGTTCCGACTTGTAAGAGAACTTTTGAAATATGTGGAATGATAGAACGCCAGCCGGTAACACGGGTTTTGCGTCATGCGGGGTGACGGTGGTAAATTCAAGTGCAGTTTTTCAATTTAACTTTAGTGCTGGGTTGACAGTTTTGTTCCCTGAAATCCCGCACGAACGCAAAGCCGCAAAACGTTATAGGCAACCTTTATGACACTACTCGACCAATTTAAAAATGATTTTAAAACAGTGTTTCCAAATGACTTGGTTGACGCACTCATAGACAGCTATGTAGAAATTAAAACCAATTTCATT
>NZ_SCKY01000017.1:0-85381 GCF_004100315.1 Hydrotalea sp. AMD
GTTCTGTAAATGCGATGCATGATAGTTTTATGCCGCTTGCCGGCATGTGTACCATGTTGGGAATGATGGTAAATGCTTTTTATGGGGGTATTGGCGTAGGCTTTTTAAACTTTTATATTTTCATGATACTGGCTGTATTTATCAGTGGATTAATGGTAGGCAGAACACCCGAACTGATGGGTAAAAAAATTGAAGCAAAAGAAATGAAAATAGCGATGATTATTGCTTTGATTCATCCATTTTTAATATTATCGGGTACAGCCATTGCTGCTTATTTATATGCGCATCATCCTGCTGAATATGCGGGCTGGCTTTCTAATCCGGGTTTTCATGGCTTTAGCGAAATGTTATATGAATTTACTTCTGCCAGTGCCAATAACGGTAGCGAATTTGCAGGGCTTGGAGCCAATACTCCCTGGTGGAATATTTCGGATGGCATTGTAATGCTGTTATCGAGGTATTTGCCCATCATTGGGCCGGTAGCTATTGCCGGTTTACTGGCACAAAAAAAATATATTCCTGAAAGTGCCGGTACGTTAAAAACCGATACGGTTACCTTCGGCTTAATGGTAATGGCCGTTATTATAATTGTTGCAGCTTTATCATTTTTTCCATCTTTGGCTTTAGGGCCTGTTGCTGAATATTTTTCCTTTCATTAAAAATATATTCAAATGAATCATATTGCATCTAAACAATTTTTAAATAAAGCATTATTGGCCGGTGCATTAAAGCAGTCATTCCTGAAATTAAATCCTGCTACCATGATTTTAAATCCGGTCATGTTTACCGTTTGGGTAGGAACCGTAGTAATGGGAGGAGTATGTATCTGGATTGCCGGCGGAGCGAATGGTCAGGGAAGTTTAACTTACAATTTGGTAATTACATTATTACTGTTCATTACTTTGCTGTTTGCCAATTTTGCCGAAGCCATAGCCGAGGCAAGGGGTAAAGCACAAGCCAACAGTTTGCGGAAAACAAGGGAAGACACACCCGCCAAATTAATATTGCCGGTAGGCGAAATGTATGTGAATGAAATGATTGTTGTTCCGGCTTCCAAATTAAAAAAAGGGGATATTTTTATATGTGAAACAGATGATATTATTCCTGCCGATGGGGAAATAGTAGAAGGCCTGGCAACCATTGATGAAAGTGCTATTACCGGTGAAAGTGCACCTGTAATTAGAGAAGCGGGTGGCGATAAAAGCAGCGTTACAGGCGGAACAAAAGTGCTTAGCGATACAATTAAAGTAAAGGTAACCAGTGAACCGGGCGAAAGTTTTTTAGATAAAATGATTGCTTTAGTGGAAGGTGCTTCACGCCAAAAAACACCCAACGAGATTGCATTAACCATTTTATTGGCAGGTTTTACACTGGTTTTTATCATTGTTACAGTTACTTTAAAATCATTTGCAGATTATGCGCATACACCTATTACCATTGCCGCTTTTATTGCCTTATTTGTTTGCCTGATACCTACTACCATTGGTGGGTTGTTATCAGCAATAGGAATTGCAGGGATGAATCGTGCATTGAAAGCCAATGTAATTACCAAAAGCGGCAAAGCAGTAGAAACTGCCGGCGATATTGATGTGTTACTATTAGATAAAACAGGTACCATTACCATTGGAAACAGAAAAGCAACTCAATTTTATCCGGCCACAAATGTTGACCCCGATTATTTTAAGAAACTGGTTGTAATGAGTTCGGTTTCCGATCAAACGCCCGAAGGAAAATCGATTATTGAATTAGCCGCATTAGATACTGCGATGATGCAACTCAACAACCCACGTTTCATTCCATTTACTGCAGAAACCAGATGTTCGGGTATTGATATAGATGATATGCGTATCAGAAAAGGTGCAGCAGATGCTATCCGAAAAATTTGTGAAAATGCAGGAAATACATTTCCTGAATATGTACATGCAACTGTTCAATCCATTTCAAGTAAAGGTGGTACACCATTGGTGGTTGCTGAAAATGAGAAAGTAATGGGGGTTATAGAATTGCAGGATATTATTAAAACAGGTATTAAAGAAAGGTTTGAGCGTTTACGGAAGATGGGTATTAAAACAGTTATGGTTACCGGCGATAATCCGTTAACAGCCAGGTTTATAGCTGAAAAAGCAGGTGTGGATGATTTTATTGCTGAAGCAAAGCCGGAAGATAAAATGAATTATATAAAAATAGAACAGGCTTCAGGAAGGCTGGTTGCAATGATGGGAGATGGCACCAACGATGCACCGGCATTGGCTCAGGCAGATGTAGGGGTAGCTATGAACAGTGGAACACAGGCAGCCAAAGAAGCCGGTAATATGGTAGATCTCGATAATGACCCTACAAAATTGATTGAAGTAGTTGAAATTGGAAAACAATTATTAATGACACGCGGCACTTTAACAACCTTTAGTATTGCAAACGACGTTGCAAAATACTTTGCAATTGTGCCCGCATTGTTCATTACCTATATACCTGCCCTACAGGGAATGAATATCATGCATTTGCATAGCCCGCAGAGCGCTATTCTTTCTGCAGTTATTTTTAATGCCATTATTATACCGCTGCTCATTCCACTGGCATTGCGCGGTGTAGCCTATAAACCTATTGGTGCTAGCGCACTGCTGCGGCGTAATTTACTGATATACGGACTGGGGGGAATTATTGTTCCTTTTGTGGGCATTAAAATCATTGATATTGTTGTTGCAAATTTTATATAAACATTTTATGAAATACTATTTATTACCTGCCATTCGTTTAACATTGGTTTGCTTGCTGCTTTTTTCTGTAATGTATACTGCATTAGTATGGTGCGTTGCTCAGATTACGCCTGATAAAGGAGAGGCTGCAGTATGGATGGTGCATGGAAAAAAAATGTACCGGAATATCGGACAAAAATTTTCAGATGATAAATATTTTTGGTCAAGACCTTCTGCTGTTAATTATAATGCAGCAGCAGCAGCAGGTGCAAGTAATAAAGGGCCCAATAATCCGGATTATTTGCTTTCGGTACAACAACATGTTGATTCATTCCAAGTCCATCATCCCGGTGTTCCAGCATCGGCTATACCGTCTGATTTGGTTACCGCAAGTGGTAGCGGCTTAGATCCTCATATTGCTGTGCAATCTGCTATGATACAGGTAAACAGAATTGCCCAAATAAGACATATTCCTAAAACTATTATTGAATCATTGGTGCGGCAGCATACCGATAAACCCTTGTTAGGAATTTTTGGACCCGAATCTGTGAATGTATTGGCGCTTAACATTGCTTTAGATTCCTTGACAAACCATTAAAGAGATACATCAGCTATGCATGCAAGAATGTAAAATGAACTGGTACATGAAGAAAATTATGTTTCTATCCGTTTATATAATTACAGGTTATGCCCATGCCCAAAACGATTCATTGAATCAAAAGCTACAACTTAGTGGCTATTTGGATGTATATTATGCTTATGATTTTGTAAATCCGCCTAACCATAACAGACCTGCTTTTTTATATAGCTACAACCAACACAATGAGGTAAATTTGAATCTTGGATTTTTAAAAGCTGCTATTACTGAAAATAAGGTAAGGGCAAATCTTGCTTTTGCTACAGGAACTTATATGAATGCCAATCTTTCAACAGAAAATGGAGTATTTAAAAATATTTTTGAAGCTAATATAGGCATAAAGCTATCCCGCAAAAAGGATATTTGGGCAGATGCCGGTATTTTTGCTTCACATATCGGTTTTGAAAGTGCTATTGGAAAAGATTGTTGGACACTCTCCAGAAGTATTTTGGCGGAGAATACACCCTATTATGAAAGTGGTGTAAGGGTAGCATATACTACACCCAACCAAAAATGGTATATGGCTCTATTATTGTTGAACGGCTGGCAAAATATAAGCAGAATCAATGGCAATAATACACCTGCTTTTGGCCATCAAATTACATTTAAACCCACATCAAATATTACCCTCAACAGTAGTTCATTTATAGGCAATATACTTCCTGACAGCATTCGTGCAATGCGTTATTTTCATAATTTGTATGGTATATTTCAGCTAACACAACAATGGGGTATTACAGCAGGCTTTGATATAGGTTTTCAACAAAAATCAACCGGAAGTCATGCCTTCAATCATTGGTATTCTTACGTATGTATTGCACAATGGAAACCATCTCCAAAAAATGTATGGGCTGCAAGAATAGAATATTATGCAGATCCTGATAATGTTATTATTCCTGCAAATTTTCAAAATGGTTTTAAAACATTTGGATATTCCATTAATTATGATAGAGCTATTAGTTCAAAACTTTTATGGAGAATAGAGGCAAGAGATTTTTATGCCGCTGAAACCTATTTCGAAAATAATAATATACCTGTTCATAACAATTTTGCAATGACCACTTCTATTTCAATTGTATTATAATGCCGGGCAAAGAAGAAACAGTACAACATTTTTTAGACTTGATTAAAAAGTCGAAACGCGGTAAATTTAAAATTTACATTGGCATGAGTGCAGGTGTAGGAAAAACATACCGGATGTTACAGGAAGCACATGCCCTGTTAAAAAATGGTATCGATATAAAAATTGGTTATATAGAAACACACCAACGTAAGGAAACGGAAGCATTGTTAGTAGGGCTTCCACAAATACCCCGACGAAAATTATTTTACAAAGGAAAGGAGTTAGAAGAGTTAGATGTTGCTGCCATTATGCAGTTAAGACCTGAAGTAGT
This sequence comes from Hydrotalea sp. AMD, assembly GCF_004100315.1. NCBI lineage: Bacteria > Pseudomonadati > Bacteroidota > Chitinophagia > Chitinophagales > Chitinophagaceae > Hydrotalea > Hydrotalea sp. AMD. Next base: position 4,725 of record NZ_SCKY01000017.1, read on the forward strand.
AATTATAGACGAACTGGCCCATACCAATATTGAGGGAAGCAAAAATGAAAAAAGATGGCAGGATGTTTTAGATATTTTAGATGCAGGAATTAGTGTAATTAGTGCTGTAAATATTCAACACATTGAAAGCCTGAATGAAGAAGTAAAAAAAATTACTGGTATTGAAGTAAAAGAACGAATACCCGATAGTGTGCTGAATCTGGCAGATGAAGTAGTTAACATTGATCTTACAGCCGATGAATTGATTAGCCGATTAAAAGAAGGTAAAATTTATACATCAGATAAAATAGCCGCAGCACTGAAAAATTTTTTTCAGAGTGAACATATTTTGCAATTAAGAGAATTGGCATTGAAAGAGGTAGCTTCGCAGGTTGAAAGAAAAGTTGAAACAGAAGTTATAAAAAGCAATGCACTAAAACATGAACGATTTTTAGCCTGTATCAGTTCTAATGAGCATACTGCTAAAACGGTTATTCGCAAAACAGCACGATTGGCCAATTATTATAATTCAAAATGGTATGTATTATATGTGCAAACGCCAAAAGAAAGTCCGGAACGCATACCATTAGATAAACAGCGACACTTAATCAACAATTTTAAAATAGCTACTGAATTAGGGGCAGAAATCATAAAAGTATCTAATAACAATATTGCTAAAACAATTATTGAACAATCTGAAGAACGTTTTATTACCACCATTTGTATTGGCAAACCCCATCTCAGTTTGTTTCGTTTAATACTGGTTACCAATGTTTTTAATGAATTATTAAAAAAATTATCTTCCAGCAAAATAGATCTGGTTATATTGAGTTAAAGCATTCATTATTCCAAAAAAGTAATGACAACAAATTAAACAACATGAAATGAGCCATAATAAAAGCTGCATACCAATCGGGAAAATGATTGAGTTATTTTTCAAGTAGCTAAAATCAAACTATAACAGATGAAAACGAAGGTGAAATTGTCAATTGGAATAGGATTGTTATTTGGAATGATAATTCTGCTTACTGCTTTGAGTATTTTCTACATCAATAAATTGTCTTCCGATTCAAAAAATATTCTCGTTGCCAACTACAATACAATTGATTATTCCAGGAATATGGAAATTGCATTAAATAATGGTATAGAACAAAAAGATAATCTTAAACTTTTTTTAAATAGCCTGCAACATCAACAACATAATATTACAGAAATTGGCGAGGATGAATTAACCAGTCATTTAACCTCTCATTTTCAACAGTTAATGGCAAATCCAAAAGATTCAGGTTTATTAAAGCAAATTAGAAATGATATTACCGATATTATGCTGTTAAATATGCAAGCCATTCAACGCAAAAGCAATATTGCTAATTTAACCGCTCAAAAATCTGTATTCTGGATAACTTTAGCAGGTACTATTTGTTTTTTAGCAGCATTTGTAATGTTTGTTAATTTGCCGGGCAGCATTGCCAATCCTATCCGTGAATTAACCGATAGTATTAAACAGATTGCAGCACAAAATTATTCACAAAGGGTTCATTTTTCGGGGCATGATGAATTTGCAGAGCTGGCATCATCATTTAATACTATGGCAGAAAAATTAGAGGAATATCAGCTTAGTAATATCGATAAACTGATGATGGCCAAAAAACGAATTGAAACACTCATTGATAATTTGGAAGATCCGATTATTGGTTTAGATGAGCAAAAAAGAATTTTATTTATGAATAATACGGCTTTACAAATAACCGGGTTAAAGAATACAGATGTAATGGGAAAACCGGTTCAGGATATAGCTGTTAAAAATGACCTGATTAGAAATCTGGTACATGAGATGTTTGTAGAAACAAAGAATGAAAGTATTAAGAAACAACCTATAAAAATATATGCTAATAATAAAGAAAGTTACTTCGAAAAAGAAATTATACCCATCAGAATTATTCCAACCGGAGAAACTGAAGAAAAATTGATAGGTAATGTAATTCTGCTGCAAAATATTACCCCTTATAAAGAGTTAGATTTTGCAAAAACAAATTTTATTGCAACCATTTCACATGAATTGAAAACGCCTTTATCCTCCATACAATTGAGTGTTGAGTTACTTGGTAAAAAACAACTCGGAACTTTAAATGAAGAACAAATAAGCCTTGTTGAAAGTATAAAAGAGGATGCCACAAGATTACTAAAAATAACCGGTGAGTTGTTAAATTTATCGCAATTAGAGAGTGGGGCAATTGAGCTTTCTGTTGCTCCATGTACTCCTTATGAAATTGTACAATATGCTATTGAAGCCAATCAAAAAATGGCATCACAGAAAAATATTCATTTAAACATTCATTTACCCGAAAATTTACCTGAGGTAATGGCTGATAAAGACAGAACAGCATGGGTATTGTCGAACCTCATTTCTAATGCCATTAGGTATTCTTACGATAACTCAATTGTTGAAATTAAGGTACAGCAAATCAACAATAATTTTCAGTTTTCGGTACAAGATTTTGGTATTGGTATTGCACCGCAATACATCAATAAAATTTTTGATCGCTATTTTCGTATACCCGGCAATAGAAATGAAGGAACCGGTTTAGGGCTTAGTATATGTAAAGAATTTATGGAAGCACAGGGTGGCAGCATTCATGTTATCAGTGATTTTGGCTCTGGAAGTACCTTTTGGTTTATACTACCTGTCGTAAATACAAATATTTAAAAAATTGCACCTATTATTTGAACTTAGAAATTTATACAAAATAAAAAGACCGCCTCAAATAGTTTTGAGACGGCCTCTATTGAAATAATATACGGTACCGTTATTATTATTGATTGGCTGTGGTTTCTTTCAGCATTTCTTTTACTGCTGCCGCCAACTGATCATCTGTTCCAAACAATACATCATTGTACGGATTATCTACATCAATATCCGGATTGATTTGCAGGTTTTCTGTTGGGCGCCCTTCTTTACCAATGGTAGCAATCATGGGTATGCCAAAAACAATGGTAGGGTCTATTTGTGTTTCCCACCAAACGGCAGTACCGGTGCCGGGTACCGGTTTGCCAATCAATTTACCAATACCATTGGCGCGGTAAGCATAGGGAAATAAAAATGCATCGCTATAATTGCTTTCGCTCATTAACACACAACTGGGTTTCGTCCATTTGCCTGCGGGTTCACCACCTTCTGCTTTAAAGCCATATGGTGCAAAGCTGAGGTATTGTTTCCCTTTCAAGAAAGTAACCAAATCATCATGCAGCCAGCCTCCGCCATTAAAACGGGTATCTACAATCAGTGCTTTTTTGTTGTAGTTTTTCCCCATAACCTTATCAAAAAACTCTCTGTAACTCGCATCGTTCATACCTTGTATGTGTACATAACCTATTTGTCCGTTACTCAGTTTGTTAACCATTTCAGACATGGTGTTGGTCCAGCGTTTGTATAATAGTGTATTTTCTTCACTAACGGTAATGGGTTTAACAGTCTCTTCCCAAGTGGTTTTAGTAGCAGGATTATACACCTGCAACAAAACATTTTTACCTGCTTTTCTGTTTAAAAAAATATTCCAGTCGTTGGTATCGGTAATATTTTCACCGTCAATAGCCATGATTATATCGCCTGCTTTTATTTTGCTGGAGGCTTTATCAACAGGTCCGCCTTTTATCACTTCTGTAATTTCTAATCCATTGCCGCCTTTCATTTCATTATAAAATAAACCTAATGAGGCGGTATTGTCGCCATCGGGGTTGCGGGGTGTATAACGGCCACCCGTATGCGAGGCATTTAGTTCGCCCAATAATTCGCTTAACAATTCCTGGAAGTCGTAGTTGTTATTGATGTGGGGTAGAAAACGGGCATAATCTGTTTTGTACATTGCCCAGTTAACGCCATGTAATTTGGGGTCGTAAAATTTCTTTTCTACCTGGCGCCAGGCATGTTGAAATATATAGGCACGTTCACCGGCAGTATTTAAAATCATTTCGCCGTTAATAGTAACGGGGGTTACCTTGCCGTCTTCTACATCTACTTTCATCAACTTACCGCCGCCTAAAACAAATAATTGTTTACCATCTTTGCTCAATTCCATATTACCCCCACTGCTTAATTTGGTAAGCAGCTTCATTTCTTTTGTACGGGTATCCATTTGCCATAAATTGGCGCCTTGCTCAAATCGGGCTAATAAAAACAATTTGCTGCCATCGGCCGATAATTTATAATCATCCAAATTCATGGAAGCATTGGTAAGCCTTACTTTCTGATGATCTATGTTGCTAAAATCCAATACTATGTTTTCTTTCTTTTTAATGGTATCCTTGTTTTCTTTTTCTTTTAATAAGGCTGCATCTTCTTTATTCAGTTGAAATTGATCATAAGCTGCTTTGTTAAAGAATAAAGCATAAACATCAGCTTCTTTAGGCCCCTGTATAGCCAATGAGCGCTTACCTTCTTTATCAGAGGTAAAGAGCAAGGCTTTACCGCCCATTGCCCATTGCTGGCGGTTATTACTAAAACCACTTTGGGTAACATCGGTGCCGGTGGCATCAGTGCCATCTGCTTTAAATACCAATATAGCACCGCCGCTTAAACCAAAAACACCTTTACTGCTTCTAACGGCTATCCATTTGCTATCCGGGCTCCATTCATATCGTTGATCGCCATCGCTGTAAGAAAAATTTTGGCCTGCCGGTAAAATAGTGGTACTTGTTTTGGTGGCTATATCAAATACCCGCAGTATATTCCGTTCTTCTAAATAAGCAATTTTTTTACCATCCGGCGAGGGCATGGGTTGAAATTCTTCCTTCTCGGTAGCAATTATCGGCTCTTCTTTAATTAAAGTAGCAGCATAAAAATAAGGCTCATCTTTACGGGCAATGGTCGCTTTTAAAATATCCCAGCTGTTACCCCTTTCTGCTGCATAATATAAACTTCTTCCATCGGGTGCAAATGCCACCATTCTTTCCTGTTGTGGTGTATTGGTAATGCGTTTGGTATAACTACCATCGGTACTGGTTACAAATACTTCGCCCCTAAATACAAACGCAATTTCCTTACCGTTAGGCGATACACTCATTTCAGTGGCGCCACCATTAATGGTTACATTTTTTTCAACATTGCCCCTGGTATCTGCGTTAATGATGATGTTTACTTTTTCCGGTTTACCATCCGGCTTCAGCGTATATATTTCACCATTCCAGGAAAAACAAAGGGTGTTGTTGTTAGAGCGGGAAAGATGTCTGACCGGATAATCTTTAAAATCGGTCAATTGCTGTTCTGCTATTTTTAATTGCAAAGGCATTTTATAAATATTCTGTGTACCGTTTTTCTCGCTTAGATAATACACATATTGGTTGTCGGCTGAAAAAACAGGCTCTCTGTCTTCGCCAATAAAACTCGTTAATTTTCTATAATTTTTTGTTTGGAAGTTGTACAACCAAATATCACGCGTTACGCTACTGGTTTGGTGTTTACGCCAGGGGTCTTCATACCCTTTTCTATCCTGGAACACAATTTCTTTTCCATCATTGCTGTAATGCACGTCTTCAGTGCCGGCAGTATTTAAAAGAATGTTTCTGCCGCCGCTTACTGGCACATCATACAATTTTAAGAACAACGCTTTTTGTGGAAAACGAACAGATGTATTCAAATCATTTCGGCTACTTCCAAAAATCACTTTGGTATTGTCGGGCGAAAAATCCCATGGAAAATCATTGGCTGAGTTAAAAGTGATGCGTTTTGCTTCGCCGCCATTCGCAGGCATTACAAACACATCAAAATTTCCATAACGGTCAGAGGCAAAGGCAATACTTTTTCCATCATGACTCCAAACCGGCATTTCTTCCTGCGATTCATTTAGTGTTAACGGGATGGCAGTGCCACCGGTGGCAGGTACACTGTATAAATCGCCTTTATAACCAAATACAATGGTATTGCCGTCAGGGCTAATAGCCGGGTAACGTAACCACAAGGGTGGATTGTTTTGCGAAGAACCTATAATGCTGTAACCTAACAGCATCATGAAAAAGATAAATTTCTGCATGGCATTTAGTTTTATTTTTATCAGAGCATTAAAGATAATCACGCAAAATGGATAGCCTTACAGATTTTTATGAACGGATACAGCCGCTACAAACCAGCTTTGCTTCCATAGTGCCTTTTCAGGCGTTTTCCGACAAATTATTAGCAATGGATTTTACAGCAAAAAATGATATTTGGCGCAAAGAAGTAGTGGAAAATGTGGCTTTGTTTGCAACAACCGTGAATGGTGTTTTGCGGCAGGCAAAAGCAAAATATGGTATTGGCGGCTATTTGGAACACCGCAATATTTATGCCCGTAGCTCAGTGTTTGATGGTACTGCACCCCGCCGTATTCATTTAGGAATAGATATTTGGGGAAGAGAAGGTACACCCGTAATGGCACCCTTAGCCGGCACAGTACATAGTTTTGCTTTCAATAGAGCCTATGGCGATTATGGTGCTACCATTATATTAACGCACCATATTCATGAACTACAATTTTATAGTTTGTATGGCCATTTGGCTTTAAAAAGTTTGAGCCGTGTTTCAGAAGGGCAACTGATAAAGCAAGGAGAAAATTTTGCCTGGTTGGGTGTTCCGGAAGAAAATGGTTATTGGCCACCGCATCTTCATTTTCAGTTAATGTTAGATATGGAAGATTATAAAGGTGATTACCCTGGTGTTTGTGCAGCCAATCAACTGCACCACTATGCCCAAAATTGCCCCAATCCAGATGTAATTTTACAAATGCAGCGTTATGCTGTGGTTGATTTTTAATTTCTTCTGTTTAAATTTGCGAAAAAACCATTACATGTCACATCAAATACACCAGGAAGAAGATACTAAAAAATTTACCCTCACCATTTTTTTATCATTTGCAGTTGTTTTCTGTTTTTTGGTACTCATGGCACAATGTAAAGGCCCATATCATCCGCCAACAACACATGCAAATACAGAACATGCAGCATCGCATGAATAATCAGGTATAACACCATGCAAAGCAGGCAGGTATTGAAGAAGAATAAACTATTCAAATTGGTCTTTTAAAAACATATCCAGCAGCTTTATCAGGAATGGATATTGTTGTGGCAAGAATTTTTCTGTTTGCTTAATGATAGCATGTTCTGTTTGCACAAAAGGGGCATTGATGAGTTCATGTTTGCCATGTTGTAACATTTGCAATAAAAGATGCATTTCTATTTCAGGATGAAATTGTAATGCCAATACTTGGTTTTGATAAATGAAACCCTGCTGTGTACAGGCATCTGAATGAAAAAGCGAAACTGCATTAGCCGGAAGGTCAAACGTATCGCCATGCCAATGAAAGCCATGAAAAGCTTGTGGCAATAGTTGTGCTAATGGATGTGGATTGGAAGAATAAATAGGCCACCAGCCAATTTCCTGTTGAACATGCGCATACACGCCGGCACCTAAAACGGAAGCAATGAGCTGACTGCCCAGGCAAATGCCCAGCACTTTCTTTGCAGCGTGGATGGCTTGTTCAATACAGGTTTTTTCGGCAGTCATCCATTTAAACTTTTTTTCCTGATATATACCCATAGGGCCACCCATTACAATCAGCATATCATATTGATCTGGCTCAGGGAAGGGTTCTTCATTGAACACACGGGTTATATGAATTTGATGCCCCATATTTTTAGCCCATTGCAGTAAACTGCCCGGATTTTCAAAAGAAACATGCTGTATGAAATGAACTCGCATAACTTCGTAGCTATTGTTTTTGTAGTTTTACCCATGCATATTCCGGCAAAAAAGCTTCACTGAAGCCATAATGCAGATGATATGCTCAGAAAATATTTACTTTATAAAATTATTGCATCACACACACAATGTCAAATCCTAATTTAGATAGTAGCAAAGAACAGTTAAACCAGCCCGATAAGGAGTTTGAAAATACCATACGGCCCAATGAGCTGGATGACTTTTCGGGGCAACCGCAGTTGATAGAAAATTTGATTATCTTTATTAAAGCGGCAAAAATTCGCGGAGAGGCATTGGATCATATACTTTTTCATGGCCCCCCAGGGTTGGGTAAAACCACTTTAAGCAGAATTGTAGCCAACGAACTGGGCGTAAACATCCGTGAAACCAGTGGTCCGGTTATTGAAAAACCCGGCGATTTGGCCGGCTTATTAACCAATCTGGAACCCAATGATGTTTTGTTTATTGATGAAATACACCGGTTAAGTACTGTGGTAGAAGAATACTTGTATGCGGCCATGGAAGATTTCAGGATTGATATTATGATTGATAGTGGCCCCAATGCAAGAAGCATACAACTCAACATCAACCCCTTTACGTTGGTGGGTGCCACTACCCGCAGTGGTTTATTAACGGCACCCTTGCTTTCCCGTTTTGGTATAAAATCGCGGTTGGAATATTATAATGCAGCTACGCTTCAAAAAATTATACAACGCAGTGCTGTTATATTGCATGTGCCTGTTTCGGAAGAAGCTGCTGCTGAAATAGCCCGGCGCAGCCGGGGAACCCCACGTATTGCCAATGGTTTATTGCGCAGGGTACGCGATTTTGCCCAGGTATTGAATGACGGAATGATTGATATTGGCATTACACAACATGCATTAAAAGCATTGAATGTAGATGAGTATGGTTTAGATGATATGGATAATCGGATTTTGTTAACCATCATTGAAAAATTTAAAGGCGGGCCGGTAGGTATTACTACTATTGCAACCGCTGTTGGTGAGGAATCGGGTACCATTGAAGAAGTATATGAACCTTTTTTAATACAGGAAGGTTTTTTGCAACGAACACCAAGGGGCAGAGAGGTAACTGCCAAAGCTTACCAACATTTAGGCAAACATAAGCCCAAGGGTACACAGCCCGGTTTATTTAACGAATAAGCATAAAAAATGCCACTTCATTCAAGCGAGTGGCATTTTTGCATAAAAATCGAATATGCTTTTGGCATTATGGCGCTACCAATCTGAAACCATTGCCATGAATGTTTACAATTTCAATATTGGTATCATCTTTTAGGTACTTACGCAGTTTGGCTATGTATACATCCATGCTTCTGCCATTGAAATAGGTATCGCTGCCCCAAATTTTCTTCAAAGCCCTTTCACGAGGCAATAAATCATTTTTATGCTCTGCCAGCATTTTTAATAATTCGTTTTCTTTGGGTGAAAGCGTATGGGTTTGACCGTTATGCGATAACTCTCTCAGTTTTGGATTGAAATGATAAGAGCCTAAATCAAATTCTATATTATCGCTAATGCGGTTTTCTTCTTCATTCCTTTTTAAAATGGCTTTTATTTTCAGTAGCAGTACTTCGCTGTCAAAAGGCTTGGTAATATAATCATCGGCACCTAAACGATAGCCCTGCACTACATCTTCTTTCATGGTTTTGGCACTTAAAAAGAAGAGAGGTATATCGGGGTCAACATCACGAATTTCTTCAGCTAGCGTAAACCCATCTACGTTAGGCATCATTACATCTAACAGGCAAATATCAAATTTTTCCCGCTGAAAAGCGGCTAAGCCTAATCGGCCATCTCTTTCCAATACCACTTCATAATCATTCAGTTCCAAATAATTTTTAAGTACCATACCCAGATTGGTATCGTCTTCGCAGAGCAAAATTTTGTATTTCTTTTTTTCTTCCATAACCATTCTTATTTTTAAGTATTCAAATAAAGTTCATTACAGCAATAATTAACTTGATTGCCGGCGCAATCTTTTGTTAAAAAGCTGCTTTCATTCTGCTAAAGATATTACTATTTTTGTGGTTGTTACACAAGAATTTTTCAAAACCCGTTAACAGTTGCTACTTTAGCTTGTTTTTAAGTGAAGAAAATTAGTGTATATGATGATAACGCAGGACAACAAATTGAAAAAGCTCATTATTATTGGCGACAGGGTTTTAATTAAACCTTCTAAACCGAATGAACAAACCTCCAGCGGATTGTATTTACCCCCCGGTGTACAGGAAAAAGAAAAAGTACAACAAGGTTATATCATTAAAACAGGACCGGGTTATGCCATTCCGCTACCTGTTGAAAACGAACCCTGGAAAACAGAGGAAGAACAGGTAAAATACATTCCTTTACAGGCACGTGAAGGTGATTTGGCTTTATTTTTATTAAATGGTGCCACTGAATTAATCTATGAAGGCGAAAAATATTTTATAGTTCCGCAGCATGCCATTTTAATGCTGGAAAGGGAAGAGGATTTATAAATGGCAGGTTGCAGTGCAATTTAGTCTTTAAGTTATTTGGCTGCCTTTGCAAATTTTAGAAAAACCGGAATCATTGCAGATGCAACCGGAAGGGAAACAGCATCATTGGCTGAAATTTTAAAAAACACTTTGGGCCGGGAGTGGTAATTATTTTTTAGTTACACCATTTTGTGCATCTATTGTAATGTATGCGGCATCCAATAAACTTTGCAGTACTTCATGAAATTGTTTTTCCATTTCATTTGGGAACAGGGCTTTTAAGTTAGCCAACGCAATCCCATGTTGTGGGATTGCATTCATGATTTCCCGTTCAATTTTTTTAAAGTCTTTTGTACTTAAATGTTGGTGATTGGTTCGTAAACAATTATCGCAAATGCCACACCGTTGATTGGATTCATCTGAAAAATATCGGGCAATTATATTGCTGCGGCAGTTTTTGGTTTCTTTTGCGTAGGCTATGATGGATTGAATACGTTGGCTGTACTGTTGTTTTCTGGCATGGTATTGTTCATAATTGATGTGTAGGGAAGCAGCCGGTGCCCGGTTCAATAACATAAAAATTTGTGGGGTATCTTTCTGTGGCAAATATTCTATGATGCCATACTGTTGCAACTGATGCAGATGTTCGGTTACTGTATCATAACTGATGCGTGCAATTTTGGCAATTTGCCTTTCATAAATAGAAACACGGTTATCTAATATTCCCTGATAGGTTCTCAACAATGTTTGCGTTATTTTTTCTAATGCAGGAAAGTTTTTCTGAAATTCAAATAATACCTCTTTGTCTACTTTAAACCCTGCCTGCGATGGTGCAAATACCGATTCATTGAATAATAAATGCCCCTCCTGTTCCAATACTTTTAAAACATTAAATACTGTAGCGGCATCTAATTTAAAATACTGTACAAAATTTTCTATATCAAAATCATAATAGTTGCCCTGCCCAATACCAACCGGTATTTGCAGATAATCGGCTAGTCCCTGATAAATTTTCCGAATGATTTCAACCGGAGGGAAACGTTTTTCAGGTAGTTGAACTAATTGCTGTAAATCGTCGGGATGATATAACAAAACAGCATAGGCTTTTTGGTTATCGCGGCCTGCCCTGCCTGCCTCCTGATAATAGTTTTCAATGCAGTCGGGGATGTTGTAATGAATAACCGTTCTTACATCCGGTTTGTCAATACCCATTCCAAAGGCATTGGTACAAACCATAATGCGTGTTTTATTTTGAATCCAGTTGAATTGCTTTTGGTTTCTTTCTTCTTTAGATAATCCCGCATGATAAAAATCGGCTGAAAAGCCCTGTAATTGTAACAAATGTGCTACATCTTTGGTCTGCTTTCGGGTACTGCAATACACAATACTGCTACCGGGTACCTTCTGCAGAATTTCAATAACTTTATTGATTTTACTATCTGTTTCATATGCAGTATACGAAAGTGCAGGTCTGGTAAAGGATTGTTTAAATACAGCTGTTTGCACTAATTGTAGTTGCTGAATAATATCTTGTTGCACCGGTAAAGTAGCAGATGCGGTTAATGCAATAAATGGTACTGCATTAATGTAATGCTTCAGTTTTGCAATTTGCAGATAGGATGGCCTGAAATCATACCCCCATTGTGAAATGCAATGCGCTTCATCTATTACTACAACACCAATAGGTAAATCGGGTAAAAAAAGAAGAAAGAGTTTATTTTGTAAACGCTCCGGCGATACATATAAAAAAGAAAATTTACCATCTACTGCTTTTTCTAAAAGTAATTGTATTTCAAAATAGCTAAGGCCGCTTTCAATGGTAGTAGCGGCGATGCCCAATTGATTGAGTCTGGCTACCTGATCGTTCATCAATGCAATTAATGGCGAAATTACAAGCGCCATACCCCCTTTCATTAATGTGGGTACCTGAAAGCAAATTGATTTACCACCACCGGTAGGTAATAAAGCCAGTGTATCTTTTCCTGCCAGTACCGATTCAATAATAGGCAGTTGCAATCCCCTAAAATCAGAATAACCCCAATACTGTTGCAATACTTCTCTTGGTGTTATGGGCTTTGATTTCATTATTGGGCGGTGCTTTAATACATCTGTTCATAAAAAACTGTATAAAAATAACATGGAACTGCAAATTATTCGCTGAAATTTACCGGATAAATATAAAAATTGAAATATGCAGGTTTAGGAAAATCATTTTACCTTATTGTTTTGATTTGCAATACTTCCATCATTGATAAATGTGTTTATAAATATTGAACTATGATTTACTTACGGTATCGCCTTGTTGTAATGGTATTTTTGTTCATGGGTTTTCAACTGCTATTGCAGGCTCAAAAGCCTGTTTTTAAAGTTGTTCCATTAGGTGTAAAGGGTGGATTGGATGAAAGTAACTTATCAGCCTATTTAATTGCGGTGAATGGGACCAGCCGGTATATTGCTTTAGATGCCGGCACCATTGATGCCGGCATTCAAAAAGCCATTCAAAAAAAATTATGGAAGGGTACTACCTCAACTGCTGTTTTGCAGGATTCAATTAAAGGTTATTGCATTTCACATGGGCATTTAGACCATGTGGCCGGTTTAATTATCAATGCTCCCAACGACAGTAAAAAAAATATTTATGCCATGCCTTATTGTTTACAGGTATTAGAACAAAACTATTTTACCTGGCAAAGCTGGGCCAATTTTGGGGATGCAGGAACGCTGCCATTTTTAAATAAATACCATTATGTGCCCCTCGCAACGGGACGGGAGGTACCGCTTGAAGGAACAGACATGATGGTAACACCCTTTGTTTTAAGCCACGGATCTAATTATAAAAGTACGGCATTTTTAGTCAGGTATCAATCTGGTTACCTGCTTTATTTGGGTGATACTGGGGCCGATACCATTGAACATAGCCATGATTTATTACAATTATGGCAATGCATAGCACCCTTTGTGCAGCAAAAAAAATTAAAAGCCATTTTTATAGAAGTTTCTTATCCGAATGAGCAGCCGGAGAATCAGTTATTCGGTCATCTTACCCCAAAATTATTATTGGATGAAATGCATGTACTGGTCAATTTAACAGGAATAAATGCTGTGCAGGGATTACCTATTGTAATTACACATATGAAACCTTCGGGCAATAATGAAGCTATTATTCAACGGCAGTTGTTGCAAAACAATGCTTTGCAATTGCAATTTATATTTGCCCAACAGGCAGTACCATTGTTTTTTTAAAAGAGGGTTATACTACTTTTTTGTAATTTAAACGAACACTGTTAATGGCTAATACCACATCACTTAATCCCATGGCTAATGCACCCAGGGCAGGGTTTAAATAACCAAATGCTGCAATAGGTATGGCAATGATGTTGTAGAAAAAGGCCCAAAACAAATTTTCACGAATGGTTTGGTAAGTGTGTTTACCCAAGCCTAATGCCAGCGGCAGGTGTGTAAGTCCGTGATTCATTAAAACTACCTGTGCACTTTGCATGGCAATATGCGAAGCATCGCTGAGCGAAATACCTACTGTTGCTTTTGCTAATGCAGGAGCATCATTAATACCATCGCCAATCATAGCAGTAGGTGCCTGGGTGGTGAGCCGGGCAATGGTTTGCAATTTTTGTTCAGGAGTTTGTTCACTAAATACAGTATCTATTCCTGCCACTTTGGCCATCTTCTCACAATTAGCCTTTGAATCACCACTTAATAAAATTGTTTTGATGTTTTTTTGATGGAGTTGTTGAATTACCTGCACTGCTTCAGGGCGAATGGTATCTTCAATATCTAACCAACCCAATAGTTCATTATTTTTGGTAATATATACATTGTGTGCATTATCGGTAGTTAAACCGGATACCTGCTTGTATGCAGTTGCCATGTAAACATTTCCTGCTTTATCAATGCCCTTCATTCCCAAACCTTTTATTTCTTCAACAGAACTAAAGTGAATGAGTACAACCGGTTTCCATTCTTTTACAATCGCTTTTGCAATGGGGTGGGCTGCATATTTTTCTAAAGAAGCTACTATACTTTGAAAAGTATCTGTATCAATGGTTGTTTCAAATTTTGTGATAGAAAAATGCCCGGTGGTAAGCGTGCCGGTTTTATCAAATACTACCTGTTTAATGTCTTTAAATACTTCCAAACTTCTGGCATTTTTAAATAGTATGCCATTTTTTGCAGCACGGCCCAAACCTACGGCAATAGCTGCCGGAGTAGCCAATCCCATAGCGCAAGGGCAGGAGATCACTAAAACGGCAATACCCCTTAGTAAACTGTTACCAAAACCAATATTCGTAAAAAAATAATTGCCAGTTAGGGTAAGCACTGCAATACTAATAACGGTGGGTACGAATATGGCGCTGATTTTATCGGCCAATTGCTGTACTGGTGGTTTTTCAGCCTGTGCCTGTTTTACTAAATTTAAAATATTGCTTAATACAGTATCTTTTCCTACTGCAGTTACCTGCGCTTTAACAGTGCCACTTTCCAAAGTGCTGCCACCAATCAGCAGGTCTTTCATTGTTTTCTGTACCGGAATACTTTCACCGGTTAACAGTGATTCATTTACTTTTGCTTCACCCCATAAAATTTTACAATCCATGGGTACAGATTCTCCAGAATTAATCAAAATTAAATCGCCTACTCTTAATGACTCGCTTTCTACCTGAAATATTTGCTCTTGATGCTGGTCATCAAAAGCAATCATATTTGCTTTGGTTTTTTGCGTTACTGCTAAACTGCGAATGGCTTTTTGCGTAGTTTCAACAGATTTATCTTCTAACCAGTTGCCCAAAAAAACTAAGGTTATAATGGCTGCAGTTGTTTCAAAAAACATAAAATCGGCAGCACGGCCAATGAGCATACCGTATAAACTGTAAATAAAAGCAGCAGTGGCACCTAAGGCAATCAGAACGTTCATGTTGGGTATACCATTGCGCAAGCTTTTAATGGCACTTTTTCCAAAAAATTTTATGCCCACCCAATATACAGGCAGGGTAAGGGCTAACTGTACATAGGGATTCATTAAAAAATGGCTGTGCACAAACATATCCAACATGAGTGGCAGGGTAAAAACAGCGCAGAATAAAAAGCGCTGACCATGATTGGTGAACCGTAAATTCCAACGGGTAGTGGCTTTACTTTCAGCAGGAATCGTTTCGTTTTTTACATGATATCCTAAACTTTCAATGCCTTTCAGCAGAATGGTTTTTTTGGTGGTATCATTCAAGTCAAAATTTACCTCGCCACCAATAAAATTTACTTTCACATTATCAACCCCTTTTTCTTCCAAATATTTATGAATGGTGAGAGCACAATTGGTGCAACTCATACCTTCTACTTTCCACGATACATTCTCCATACTGCAAAATTAATTTAGTTATGGGTTACCAACCCTTTCGTAAGTAGGAATATCTTTGCCCTATGGATGCAATTTTTACATTATCTGAACTGCCGGCTCTTATGCCTTATTTAATTGAAGAAGGAAAAACTGCCGATACATGGGTGTTTGAAGCGCCTATGGGTGCCGGAAAAACTACTTTAATTCATGCTTTGGCAACTTATTGCGGAGTTCAGCAAACAGTGAGCAGCCCAACTTATGCGCTTGTAAATGAATATACTACGGCCGAGGACAAAACTATTTACCACATGGACTGGTATCGGTTAAAAGATGAGGAAGAGGCTGTAAATGCCGGAATAGAAGAATTGGTAAACAGCTATTGGTGTTGGATAGAATGGCCTGAAAAAGCAATTGGTATTTTGCCGGATGATGTTTTTATTATTCGGATTGTTGTGGTAAATGAAACCACCCGGAGAATTATAACAGAACTGTCTCACCATTCATTTATACCTTCATATTTGTAATAAATACTGTATTTTTATTACCCATATTCATAGATTTTCTTAAAGCAAACATATGTCGTCAAAAAAGCCGGTTATTTCTACTTCATTCAGTTACGAAACACTGGAAGAAACATTGGATATTAAACCACAGGGTTTACCACTTGAAATAGGGTTGCCCAAAGAAACGGCTTTTCAGGAGAATAGAATATCATTAACTCCTGAAGCGGTGCGTGTAATGGTGATGAATGGGCACAGGGTTGTGGTGGAACACAAGGCCGGAGAGGGAAGCAATTATACCGATAAAGATTACAGCGAGGCGGGTGCTACTATTGTATACCATCATTCTGAGGTATTTAAGGCACCATTGTTATTAAAAAGTGCACCGGTTGTAATAGAAGATATTCCTTTGTTACAGATGCATCAAACCATTATTTCCCCCATACATCATTCTGCTTTAAAAAGTGAAATATTGGAACGGATGATGGATAAAAAAATTACGGCATTAAGTTTTGAAAATTTAAAAGATGAACACGGCAGTTACCCCATTGTAAGAAGTATGAGCGAAATTGCAGGTGGTGCATTAATGCTCATTGCAGGACAGTATTTAAGCAGTTTTAACAAAGGCAAGGGGGTACTGTTAGGTGGTGTAAGTGGTATACCGCCTACTAAAGTAATTATTATTGGTGCAGGAACAGTGGGCGAAGTAGCTACTAGAAATGCATTGGCATTGGGTGCCAGTGTTAAGGTATTCGATAACAATGTATACAGGTTGAAACAATTGCAAAATAATTTGGGGCAGCGGGTATGGACCAGTGTATTGGAACCCGGTATTTTAGCCAAACAACTTAAAACTTGCGAAGTGGCTATTGGTGCGCTTAGCAGCGATTATGGAAGAGCGCCCGTTGTGGTTACTGAAGAAATGGTAGCCGCTATGCGTCCCGGAAGTATCATTATTGATGTTTCCATTGACCGTGGTGGTTGCTTTGAAACCAGTGAATTAACCACCCATGAAAAGCCGGTATTTCTAAAACACAACGTAATTCATTATTGTGTACCCAATATACCCAGTGGGTTTGCCCGAACAGCCAGCCATGCCATTAGTAATGTATTAATGCCATTATTATTGGAAATTAGTGATGAAGGGGGAATGGAAGAAATGGTATGGCACAGTATTAATCTGCGCGAAGGAATTTATTTGTTTAAGGGGGCATTAACCGATTTTTATCTGAGCCAAAAATTCAATTTGAAATACAATGATTTGAATTTACTGATTGCCAGCAGGCGATATTAATTCCGGTTTATTTATAATCAGTAATAGCAATTCTTTTTTTACAAAAATCCATTTCGGCTGCATCATTACTGCTTACAATAATGGTTTTGGCAGTGGCATAATCAGCAATTAAATCGTGGTAAAGCTGGTAACCTTCTGCATCCAGATTGGTGCAGGGCTCATCTAATAACAATACCGGTGTATTTGAAAATATAGCTTGTGCTAATTTTACTCTTTGTACCATGCCGCTGCTGTAATAGCGTATTTGCTTATGGGCCGATTGTGCAAGGCCAATTTTTTCTATAATAGCGGGAATTGAAATACCCGGTAGCAGTGGTTTAAATTGGGCATGAAAATGCAAAAATTCAGTAGCTGTCATCTCTTCAATTATATCCAGATAAGGCGCAACAATCGATAAATATTGGTGTACCTGATCTTCCGGAATGAATTGCCCGGTTTCGTTTTGCCAGATGCATTTTCCTTCATTTACTCTTAATGCCATGGCAATGGCTTGTAGTAATGTACTTTTGCCACTTCCATTAGGCCCGGTAATAGCATAGGATGTTGATGCTGAGAAAGTAAAGCTTACATGCCTGAAAATCCAGTCGCGGTTAAATTTTTTGCCTGCATCTTGTAATACAATTGTCATTTGTATGAAAATAGCGGATACTTTGAATTAATCCTCATCACTAATATCAGAGGCAAACTTTTTGATAATACCTCTGCCACTTTCCCTGATAAATGTTACAATTTCATCTCTTTCATCGCTGGCAGGCAAATCTTCTTCAATTAAAGCAAGTGCCTGCGAGGTATTAAAACCTTTGTTGAAAATAATGCGGTAAATATCAATGATGTGGTTAATTTTTTCTAATTCAAAACCTCTTCTTTTCAGTCCCACACTGTTTACCCCACCATAGCTTAATGGGTTACGTACTGCTTTAATATAAGGAGGCACATCTTTACTCACCAAACTGCCACCGGCTATGTAGGCATGCTGACCAATTTGAACAAATTGATGAACAGCACTAACGCCTGCTATCCAGGCCCAATCGCCCATTACCACATGGCCGGCCACCTGAACACTGTTGCTTAAAATACAGTTGTTCCCAATTATACAGTCGTGTGCAATATGGCTGTAAGCCATAATGAGGCAATGGCTGCCAACGGTTGTTTTCCACTTATCGGCTGTTCCGCGGTTTATGGTTACAAATTCGCGAATGGTGGTATGGTCGCCAATTTCAACAGTTGTTTTTTCTCCGTTATATTTTAAGTCTTGTGGAATAGCGCCTAAAACTGCTCCAGGAAAAATTCTGCAATTTTTTCCAATTCTGGTACCATCCATAATGGTGACATTACTGCCAATCCAGGTGCCTTCGCCTATCTGAACATCACCATGTATTACAGTGAATGGGTCTATTTTAACATTGGCTGCTATTTTAGCATTGGGATCTATGTAGGTGTAGGGATGTGTCATCCGCTTTGATTTATTGATTTGTGCTATTCTGGTTTGTATGGCAGAATAGACTTTAAAAAATGGGCCGATGTTTACCGACCGTTACAAAAATAGAAATATTAGGAATAGTTTAAGGTTTAATTGCGTTTTACGAGTTGCGCTACTAAATTAGCTTCAGTAGCCACTTTTCCGCCTACATAAACCATACCTTTCATTTCGCAGATACCTCTTCTAATTGGACTAATGAATTCCATTTTTAAAATCATGGTATCTCCGGGTAATACCTTTTGTTTGAATTTGCAGTTGTCAATTTTTAAGAAATAAGTATCATAATCACCTTCCGGCAGGGTATTAATACAGAGAATACCTCCTGTTTGTGCCAAAGCCTCAATTTGCAATACACCTGGCATAACAGGGTTGTTAGGGAAGTGCCCTTGGAAAAACCATTCATTAAAAGTTACATTTTTTACCCCTACAATATGTGTATCTGTTAGTTCAATAATTTTATCTACCAACAAAAACGGGAAGCGGTGTGGTAATGTTTTCTCGATACGTTGCAGGTTAAATATGGAGGGTGCTGCCGGATTGTATACCGGTACATCTTTAACGTGTTTGTTTTTCTTGATGTATTGTTTTATTTTCTTTGCAAATTCAACATTGGTGCTGTGGCCGGGCCTATTGGCAATGATACGGGCTTTAATGGGGTAACCAATCAGCGCCAAATCGCCCACAACATCTAATAATTTGTGGCGGGCAGGCTCATTCGGAAAGCGTAATTCTAAATTATTTAAGTAGCCTTCGCTTTTAACTTCAATTTTCTCGCGTTTAAATGTTTTGGCCAGCCGCTCCATTTCACCATCGGTTAAAGGTTTATCTACCACCACAATGGCATTATTAATATCGCCGCCTTTAATCAGGTTATTATCTAACAGCATTTCTAATTCATGCAAAAAAACAAAAGTGCGACAGGGCGCTATTTCGGTTTTAAAATCTTTGATGGTTTTTAATCCGGCATGCTGGGTACCTAATACCGGGCTGTTAAAATCAATCAGTGTAGTTATTTGGTAATCAATAGCGGGCATCGCTACCATTTCAACCCGTTTCTTTTCATCGTATAAATAAATGTTTTCATCAATGCTATACCAGGCTTTGGCGGCATCCTGTTCGGCAATGCCGGCTTCTTCAATAAAAGTGATGAAAGGAGCTGAGCTACCATCCATAATGGGTATTTCAGGTCCGTTTATTTCAATTAAAACATTATCAATACCTAATCCTACCAAGGCAGCCAGAATATGTTCAACAGTACTTACTTTGGCATCACCAAATTGAAGCGTAGTACCACGAGAAGTATCGGTAACCAAATCGCAATCGGCTTTAATAATGGGCTGTCCCGGTAAATCGGTTCTTTGAAATTGAATACCAAAACCCGGATTAGCAGGTTTTAAATTCATTTCAACCAAAATGCCGGTATGCAAACCTGTGCCTTTTATACTAATGCTTTTACTGAGGGTATGTTGTTTATCCGGATTAAAGTTTTGATCCATTCTTGATTTGTTTTAATTGGCAGCAAAATTCACAATTTGATAATGCTTCCTTTTTCCTGAATTGTTATAATTTATGCAAAAATAAGCCGATTAACGGTTGAAGTGCAAGATTATGGTGTAACTCTTTCTGCAAGCAATTGCTGTACCATTTTTTCTAACTCCATTACTTTCTTTTCAAGTATTGGAAGCTTTCGGGAGGCAGCCTGGCTTCTTAGGGCTGCAGTATATTCATAAGCAGGCGAACCGGTTACTACGCTGTTGGGTTGTTTGATGGCTTTGCTTACCCCACTTTGTGCATTAATTTTGCTGCCATCGGCAATGGTGAGATGGCCAACAATACCCGCCTGCCCGCCTACCATTACGTGATTGCCCACTTTAGTACTGCCGCTTACGCCGGCCTGTGCTGCAATAACGGTATGATGCCCAATTTCAACATTATGGGCAATTTGTATCAAATTATCTAATTTGGCACCGGAACGAATAATGGTAGATCCAATGGTAGCACGGTCGATAGTGGCATTGGAGCCTATTTCTACATTGTCTTCAATTATAACATTCCCAATTTGGGGTATTTTCTGATAAGTACCATCATTTAAAGGGGCAAATCCAAAGCCATCGCCCCCAATAACTGTTCCGGCATGAATGGTAACATTTTTACCAATCTGGCAATGGTTGTATACTTTTACCCCTGCATGTAAAATAGTATTGTCATCAATGGTTACATAATCTCCAATTACAACACCCGGAAACAATTTTACCTGATTGCCAATCTTTGCATTTTTTCCGATGTACACAAAAGCTGCAATATAAACATTGTCTCCTAATTGTGCGGTAGCCGCTACAAATGAGGGCTGTTCAATTCCATTGAGTTGTTCGGTTACTAATTTTTGATATTTAGTAAGCAGGGCTGCAAATGCTGCATAGGCATCCGGTACGCGAATTAATGTGGCTTTTACAGGCTGTTTTAAAGTTTGATTATGATTCACAATAATAATGGAAGCCTGAGTATGGTATAAATAATCTTCGTATTTAGGGTTTGCTAAAAATGACAATTGCCCTGCTTTGGCTTCTTCAATTTTTCCAAAAGAGGTTACAGCTACAGTAGCATCCCCATCTACTTGTCCATCAATTAATAGAGCTATTTGAGCAGCAGTAAATTGCATATTTGTTAATCTTTTTAATCTTCCTTACCCCTACAATAATGTGCAAATGTAAAATTTTTTGATGGGTGAAGAAATAGTTTGGTGAATTAACGGGTTATCAATAGCAGAAATATCTTTTACCTCGCCAGTTTTAAAGAGAATTTTAATGTTCTCATCATCAGGCTGATACATGGTATTAACGGCCTCACCGGTAAATACAAAATTGGCTGCATCCTGTTCAGATATTTTTAAAAAACCTGCAGCTTCAGCGATTTTTTCTGCTATGAATGCATTGGTAAACGGCTTTGTTTCTAATTTAATTTTAAACAACTGGCGGTTTAACAATTTATTACATAAACTATTAACGATAAAATCAGGGTGTTCCGACCATTTTTTTATGGCAAATGAAATATCCACATCATCTAAACGGCAGAACCGGGTTAAAATTTCATCAGAAAGGCTGGTAGTGTCTTGATAGAGAAAATCATCCAATACTCCACCGGTTTTAAAGCTATTGTTGCCGGCAGCTATTAAAAAGCGAACCCGCTCTAAAATATGTACTAGCATTTTTTCGGCACTTAATACGGTTTTATGCAGATATACCTGCCAGTACATTTGCCGGCGAGCTACTAAAAATTTTTCAATGCTGTAAATGCCTTTTTCTTCTACCATTAACTGTCCGTTATGAACTGCAAGCATTTTAATGATTCTGTCATAACCTATCACTCCTTCACTCACACCGGTAAAAAAACTATCACGGGTTAAATAATCCATCCGGTCTACATCTAACTGGCTGCTAATGAGTTGATGTAAAAAAGGTTTGTGATAGATGCCGGTAAAAATATCAATCGCCATTTGCAGGCGGCCATCTAATTGCCGGTTTATAGTTTGCATCAGGGCAAGGCTAATGGTTTCATGATGTACCGATTGAATTAATTGGTTTTCTAAGGCATGCGAAAAAGGGCCATGACCAATATCATGTAATAAAATGGCGGCTTTTACTGCAACTTCTTCTTCTGGAGTAATCTCTACCTGTTTTGTTTTTAATTCAGCAATAGCATTGCACATTAAATGATAAGCACCGAGGGCATGATGCAAACGGGTATGTACTGCTCCGGGATACACCAAATATGCCAATGCCATTTGATGAATACGCCGCAATCTTTGAAAATAGGGATGATTAATGATATCGAAAATTAATGGATGATTGATGGTAATAAAACCATACACCGGGTCATTAATAATTTTTTGAGTAGCTTTCATGCGTGTTGCCAGTTTGTTAAAGCAGCCAGCAAATGTACTATTTGTGTGGCTATCGAATATATTTGAGTTATAGCAGTAAAATGCAGGCATATCTGTTTGATGGATGACTGGCCTGCTATTTGCACACAATTGTAATTAATGAAAAAGATGCTTATGGAACCAGTAACAATACTTTGGGCCGATGATGAAATAGAGGGTTTACAGTCGCAAATTATATTTTTAGAAAACAAAGGATATCGTGTAAAAAGTTTTGCCAGTGGCTTTGAAGCATTATCATACCTGGAAGAAAATTTAGTGGATATTGTTTTTTTAGATGAGTCGATGCCAGGTATTACCGGTTTGGAAACACTGGCTAAAATAAAAGCAGCACATCCGGCAATACCGGTGGTGCTGATTACCAAAAATGAAACAGAAAGTTTAATGGATGATGCCATTGGCAGCCAGATAACAGATTATTTATTGAAACCCGTAAACCCCAATCAGGTGTTATTATGCCTGAAAAAAATTATTGATAATAAAAGATTGGTGTCTGAAAAAACCACAACGGCTTATCAGCAACAATTTAGGGAATTGTTTATGGCATTCAATAACAACCCCGATTATAAAGAATGGACAGAAATCTATAAAAGATTAGTGTATTGGGAATTGGAAATGGAAAAGACCAATAGTGCCGAAATGCGCGAAATTCTTGCATCGCAAAAACAGGAAGCCAATGCTGAATTTTCAAAATTTGTATCCAAACATTATGCCGAATGGATAAAACCTGCCACTGCCGAAACACCCATAATGAGCCATTATTTAATGCAGTTTAAAGTATTGCCACATGTAGAAAAAGGCACACCGTTATTTTTTATACTAATTGATAATCTGCGCTTTGATCAGTGGAAAGTTATTCAACCCATTTTTGCCGAAACCTTTAGAATACTGGAAGATGAAACCTATTACTCTATCTTGCCAACCGCCACACAATACAGTCGAAATGCCATTTTTAGCGGATTATTACCGGTAGATATAGAAAAAAAATTCCCAGAACAATGGAAAAATGATGATGAACAGGGCGGTAAAAATTTATATGAAGAACTGTTTTTCAGGGCATTACTAAAGCGGTTGCAGAAAGAAGATTTGAAATTTAGCTATACCAAAGTATTGAGCCACACAGATGGTTTACAACTGGTGAATAACATGCATAATTTACTGGAGAATGATTTGAATATAATTGTATATAATTTTGTAGATATGCTGAGCCACGCCAGAACAGAAATGGAAGTATTGAAAGAACTGGCTGCCGATGAAACCAGTTACCGCAGTATTACCAAAAGCTGGTTTGAACATAGTGCCCTACACCAGGCATTAAAAAAAATTTCGGAAAAAAATATTAAACTCATACTCTCAACTGATCATGGCAGTGTGCGGGTAAAATCGCCCTGTAAAGTAATTGGCGATAAACAAACCACAACCAATTTAAGATACAAACATGGCAGAAATTTAGATTACAATCCAAAAGAAGTATTAGCATTTAAAGATCCGCGGCAAGCCGGATTGCCCGTACCAACGGTAAATTCTTCATTCATCTTTGCAAAAGAAGATGAGTATCTCTGTTATCCGAACAATTATAATCATTTTGCCAACTATTACAAAAATACTTTTCAACACGGAGGTATCAGTATGGAAGAAATGATTATACCAATTGTAAAAATGATTAATAAGTAGTTTTGTTTTTCCTTTTTGCGTAATTCAATTTTTCCGATGCGGCATTCATTTTTTTTGCAGTGTTTCAACTTTGCAAAAAATTAATGTTTATGAAATGGATGAATTGCATAAAAACTATTTGTTTTGTTTTAATGAGTATATTTTCAACTCAATTATCATTTGCGCATAATGAAGATAAAGGAGGCAGAGAGATCAGCGGAAAAATAATTACTGCCGATAATGAACCTGCAGAAGGCGTAACGGTTCATTTAAGAAATGAAAATAAAAATAAAAATAGAACTACAGTTACCAATGAAAATGGCTTCTTCAAATTTAGTGGTGTTGCTATAGGAAATTATATAATAGAAATTTCCTTTGTTGGATATGAAACTATTCATCAAAAAATATTGATTGAAGAAGGTGCAAGGCTTTCTCTTTCTTGTCAATTAAAAATATCAGAAAAACAGTTGCAGGAAATTATTGTTGAAAGCGCACAGAAAAAACTAAATGCAGGTAAAATTAATATTCCTGATAAAGATTTGCCATTGTCAACTGCAGTGATAAGTAGTAAAGTTATTGCCGATCAGCAGGCTATTCGTTTAGGTGATATCGTAAAAAATGTTCCAGGTGTTTCATTGGTACAAACACGTTATGGTGTTAATGAAACTTATGGAGCAAGAGGCTATATTATTGGTATTACAGGCAGTGCAGGTGGCGGAAGTATTTTTAAAAACGGATTGCCCTACAATATTGCCGGCATGCCCGAAGCTGTATCGTTAGAATCAGTTGAAATTATAAAAGGCAGCTCTGCTTTTTTATATGGAAGTTCTTCCGGCGGATTAATTATAAATATGATAAGTAAAATACCGAAATACAATTTTGGCGGAAATATTTCATTGTTGATGGGAAGCAATCAGCAATATAAGCCCGTTGTTGATGTGTATGGGCCCATCAATAAAAACCTTGCATTTAGAGTAATAGGTAGTTATGAAAATGACAGAAGTTACCGAGATGTTGTAAAAACAATCAGAACATATATCAATCCATCTTTAATGTACAGGTTCGGAAAAAAATCTTCATTGATTGTTCAGCAAGATTATCTGAATGCACAATTAACGCCCGATCCCGGAGTTGGGTTATTAGATAGCGGAAGAGTGTTAACTAAAGCCATTCCGCGGTCAAGATTTCAAAATGTTTTATGGGCATATAATAATGTTCTTCAAAGTTCTACCTCTGCAACATTTAAACATGTTTTAAATGATAAATTTACTTTTAACGCTTCAACATCTTTTCAAAATACAGATGTTGATTATTACGGATGCGGTAATTTAAATACAGCCGGTAAAACAGGGATTATAGCACGCCCTTTGGCAAGAGCACATAGTGTTGAAAAAGACTATGCCGCACAAATGAATATTGATGGAAAATTTAATATAATAAATATTGAAAATCATTTTTTGGCAGGTGCCGATTATACCGGTATTGTTACACAAACCGATGCATTTAACATATATAATGCCAATGGAAGCCTTTTGAAAACTTACGATACCATTAATTTATTGAATCCTTCCCAATACATTCAGCGTACAGATATACCTAATGCCGTGAAGGTGGCAACCACAACAGCGCCATCATATCGGGCAGGCATTTATCTGCAAGATTTAATTACCATTACAAAACAAGTGCAATTATTTGCCGGTTTACGTTATAGTTATCAGGCTAACGTACAAACAACGATTGATAGTATGACCAACAATTCACGTCCGGCTGTGTCAGTAAAAGGCTCTGCAGCTACTGCTACCTATAATGTATTCTCGCCTAAAATAGGGTTGGTTTTTCAACCTGCTACAAACGTATCTTTTTATGCCAGCTATGCAAACAATTTTACTGCAAATACCGGTGTAGATGTATATGGTAATCCTTTAAAAGCATCAATTATTAACCAATACGAAGTAGGTGCCAAGAATATACTGGCCGATGGTAAATTATCAGCAAATATTAGTATATACAGAATTATTAATAGTAACCTGGCACAGCAGGCACAGTATTTGGCCGATGGCATTACGCCCAATACCAATTCAAACATAAAAATGCTTAGTGGTGAAACAACCAGTGATGGGGTAGAGGTTGGATTGAATGGCAACCTTTCTAAAAGCTTCTATTTTATTACCGGTTATGCTTATAATTATATCCGGTTCACACATACTTCCGGTGCAAAGGGTTCAAATATTGAAGGGGAACAATTGGTAAATGCCCCAAGGAATACAGCCAATGCAAGTATTTTCTATACATTTACTAACAATATGTTGAAAGGGTTTAAATTAGGTGCTTCCGGTTTTTATACCGGCACTCGTTATGGAGGGTACAACAATTTATTGGGGCAATCAGTATCCGGCAGCCGGTTAGTTCCATTATCAGATTTTACAACTGTTGATGTGTCTGTTGGTTATGCATATAAAAAAGTATCTGTACTATGCAAACTATCCAACATTTTTAATACACTGAATTATTTGGTTCATGATAATTACAGTATTACACCCATTGCACCGAGACAATTGTATACAACATTGAGCTATCAGTTTTAATGTGGATAAATCTAAATTTTACATTGCTGCTTCATTATTAATTTTGTTATCATAGCAGTGCAGCAGTTTTAATTATGAAATACACGCAAAATAATTTAGACAAATTAGAAAATATTTTAGGAGAGAGCGATTATATTGTTCGTTATGAACGTGGTACTTTTCAAAGCGGATGGTGCTTGTTGGAATCTAAAAAAGTGGTAGTGTTGAATAAATACTTAGATATGGAAGGAAGAATTAATACATTACTCGATTTAATTCCGCAGGTAACTATCAATTATGATAAATTAACGCATGAAAGTCAGTTATTGTACGATGAGATTGTGAAAAATGCTAAATCGGTTGACAACGCATAAGTACAATATTTTATATAAATATGAAAAGGATGCACCTCGTGACTGCATCCTTTTTTTTATGATGGAATTAAGGTACTTTTGATATTGTGCAAAACCATCATTTAAAAATTACTTTTCTTGGAACAGGCACCAGTACTGGTGTTCCCATGATTGGCTGTGATTGTGCAGTATGTACTTCAACAGATTTAAAAGACAAGCGCCTTCGTAGCAGTGTATTAGTAGAATCTTTACAGGAGCCGGTTACACTTGTTATTGATACTACACCCGATTTTCGTTACCAAATGCTGCGTATCAATAATCGTCGGTTAAATGCCGTTTTATTTACACATCCGCATAAAGATCATATTGCGGGTTTAGACGATGTTCGTGCATACAATTATTTTCAGCATACCAATATGCCCGTTTATGCCAATACATTAACAGCAGAGGCTTTGCAACGCGATTTTTATTATGCTTTTGCCGAAAATGCCTATCCTGGCGTACCTCGAATTGATTTGCATCTGATCAATCATGCTTCTTTTCAAATTCAATCTTTACAAATAGAACCCATTTGGGTATGGCATTTAAAGATGCCGGTGGTGGGGTATAGAATTGGTGATTTTACCTACATTACCGATGCCAATAAAATTGATGAACAGGAAAAAGAAAAAATTAGAGGCTCCTCAGTTATAGTGCTGAATGCTTTGCGTCAGGAGCCGCATATCTCTCATTTTAGTATGCAAGAAGCTATTGCTTTGGCGAATGAACTATCTGTTCCAGAAGTTTATTTTACACATATCAGTCACCAGTTGGGTTTACATGCTTCTGTCAGCAAACAACTGCCGCAACATATTCATTTGGGTTATGATGGTTTGGTGTTGTATGTGTAAATATTTTTTTATTTTTATGGATAAATGAGAAGCCATACGTGCAATTTCAACAATTACCTACCGAAAATTAACCTCGTTGTATGCAACCAATGAGAAAGCATTATTTGCATTTTTCAACCCGGCAAACCACCGGCATCATTATACTATTGGCTATAGTTGTACTTGTATTCAGTTTGCCTTATTTTTCTAAACAGGCGCCCACCGATTTGCAGGTGCTTACATTATCCAATACAGCATTGCAAATGGATGATGTAAATATGGAAAAAAGTATGCCCGATGACGCACCGCTCCGTAAGGCTTTACATTTGTTTTATTTTGATCCCAATACCATTGATTCGACGGGCATGGTACAAATGGGGTTGCGTCAAAAATTAATTCAAACAATATTGCATTATCGCAATAAAGGCGGAAAGTTTTTTAAGCCGGAAGATATTCGAAAAATTTGGGGTCTATTTCCGGAGGAAGCCAATGCCATGTTGCCTTTTATACAAATACAGTCATTACAAAATGCTGCAGGTAACAAACCTACTCAAACCGTCCTTGCTTTTCATTCGGTTGAACTGAATCAGGCTGATGTACAAGCATTCCGGCAAATTCCCGGAATATCGCCTGCACTGGCCTATGGCATTGTGCATTACAGAGAAAAATTAGAGGGTTTTGTACAAACAGTGCAATTAAAACAAGTACCCGGTTTTCCCGATTCATTGTATGCTACGATTGAGCCATATATTTACATCAATACGCAGCAAATTCCCAAAATCAATATTAATCGTGCGGAGCCTTTTGCTTTATTGCATCATCCTTTTATACCCGAAAATGTAGCAAAAGCCATTTTAATTCTTCGCAAACAACAAGGGTCTTTTCAATCTGTAGCCGATTTGCAAAAAATTCCTTTTTTAAATGCAGAAACTTATCGGCAAATCAGTGCTTTTTGTACGGTAGAATAATTTTCTTGGTGAACTCAAAAAAACTTCTACATTTGTGAACTAACATTAGTTAGTATTGTAGTATTGGTATGGAATTTAATCAAAGCGAATTAACAGAACAGGTAGCACAAACAGCAAGGGATTTTGCAAAACAGTATATTTTGCCGCATGTAATGGAGTGGGATGAACAACAGGAATTTCCCGTTGGGCTGTTTAAAGAAATGGGTAAATTAGGATTAATGGGGGTGTTGGTACCGGAGGCTTATGGAGGTGCGGGTTTAGGTTATTTCGAATACAGTGCTATTATTCAGGAAATAGCGCAGGTATGTGGCTCAATAGGTTTAAGTGTGGCAGCGCATAATTCATTATGTACCAACCATATTTTAACTTTTGGAACCGAATCACAAAAAATGAAGTATTTGCCAAAACTGGCCAGTGCAGAATTTATTGGTGCATGGGGCTTAACCGAACCGAATACCGGAAGTGACGCTGGAAATATGCAAACGGTAGCTGTAAGAGATGGGAATGACTGGGTAATTAATGGCACCAAATGCTGGATAACGCATGGCAAATCGGGAGATGTAGCAGTGGTAGTATGCAGAACGGGCGAACCGGGTGCTAAAAATAATGCATCTGTATTTATTGTGGAAAGAAGTATGCCGGGTTTTAGTGCGGGTAAAAAAGAAAATAAGTTGGGTATGCGAGCCAGTGAAACCGCAGAAATGATATTTGATAATTGCCGTATTTCAGATGTGCAAAGGGTAGGTGAAGTTGGAGCAGGCTTTCATCAGGCATTAAAAATACTGGATGGGGGTCGTATTTCCATTGCTGCACTTTCATTAGGCATAGCAAAAGGTGCATACAAAGCTGCAGTGCAATATGCCAAAGAAAGGCATCAGTTTAATCAGCCCATTGCCAATTTCCAAGGCATCAGTTTTAAACTGGCTGATATGGCTACTGAAATTGCAGCCGCTGAAATGTTAATCAACAAAGCCTGTCATCTTAAAATGATGGGTGAAAAATATACACGGGAAGCCGCAATGGCAAAATATTATGCCAGTGAAGTGGCCGTTAAAGTGGCAACAGATGCGGTTCAGGTTTTTGGAGGATACGGTTATACCAAAGATTTTCCCGTAGAAAAATTTTACAGAGATGCCAAACTTTGTACCATTGGTGAAGGCACTTCTGAAATACAAAAAATTGTAATTGCACGAGAGATACTCTTATAGTAAAGAGAGACTGTTTCTACAGTTCATAAAGAACGTTAGGTTTGGTTGCTTGCTCATAAACTTAGCCCCCATTTTTGGGGGCTTTGCTATTTTTATAGCAGTTGCGTAATACTTTCAAATGCATAACAACTGAAGATAGACTTTTAAAAAACTATCCATGCCAATATCAGCTTATCAAAAATTATTCGTAATTTAAATTTTACTTGTTAAGTTAGTAGTTCACAAAATAAGTATTATGGGTGCCATTGCTTTGTTCATTCTTACCATTGCTGCCATTATTTTTTCAGCCGGTGGTATCCTTGTATCCAGATTATTTACAAAAGGCAGTATCAATACTCAAAAAGGGCAACCTTATGAGTGTGGCATTCCTACTACAGGAACGCCCTGGTCGCAATTTCATGTGGGGTATTATTTATATGCTATTGTTTTTTTATTGTTTGATGTTGAATTGGTATTTATGTATCCCTGGGCTGTAGTAGTTCAAAAAATTGGTTTCCCTGCATTGATAGAAATGATTTTTTTTATCATGATTTTATTTATTGGGTTTTTATATGCGCATAAAAAAAGAGCATTAAAATGGATGTAACACCAGCCAATACAGTTATAGGTGTTTTCCCGGGTGAAGTACATCAGGCTCCGGGAGGAACCATTGTAACCAGTAAGTTAGACGATATTATTAATTGGGCCAGAGCTAATTCGCTGTGGCCACTCACTTTTGCTACGAGTTGTTGTGGTATTGAAATGATGGCAACAGCATCTGCCAAATACGATTTTTCCCGCTTTGGATTTGAAGTGGCTCGTGCCTCGCCCAGACAGGCAGATGTGATTATTATTGCCGGCACCATTGTAAACAAAATGGCACCGGTGTTAAAAAGATTATATGATCAAATGGCTGATCCAAAATATGTAATAGCCATGGGCGCTTGTGCCATTAGTGGCGGGCCATTTTTTTATAATACCTATTCTGTGGTGAAGGGTGCAGATCATATTATTCCTGTAGATGTGTATGTTGCAGGATGTCCGCCCCGCCCCGAAGCATTATTACATGCACTGATTACTTTACAGGAAAAAATAAAAAGCGGCTTAACCCGCGAACAACAATCCATTACCGTTAAGAATCTTACAGAATGACCAATGAAGCATTGAAAATAGCATTAATGAATTGGAACGCTGCCCTTGTTTTTGAAGAGGGCGGCGAGTGGTTGAATATACTGGTAACTGCCGATCGGTGGAAGCCATTGGCTAAAGCATTACATACACTGCCGGAGTTTAACTGTAATTATTTATTTTGTTTAACCTGTGTTGATTGGAAAACACATTTAACCATGGTGTATCATTTAACCTCTTTACAGTGGCAACATAATCTGGTGATAAAGTCAGTTTTAAACAGAGATAATCCTGAAATAGAAACC
This sequence comes from Hydrotalea sp. AMD, assembly GCF_004100315.1. Classification (NCBI taxonomy): domain Bacteria; kingdom Pseudomonadati; phylum Bacteroidota; class Chitinophagia; order Chitinophagales; family Chitinophagaceae; genus Hydrotalea; species Hydrotalea sp. AMD. The sequence continues at coordinate 36,497 of NZ_SCKY01000017.1, forward strand.
GTGAGTGATATATGGAAAGCGGCCGATTTTCTGGAAAGGGAAGTGTATGAGTTATTTGGGGTGAATTTTATCAATCATCCCGATTTAAGACGATTGATTTTAACGGATGATTTTAATGGATGGCCATTACGTAAAGATTTTGAAGATCCGGTGAATATGATCAGATTATGATAATGGCATGATTCAAATGATAATAATTTAAACTATTTTAAATTTTCGGTATGCACGAAGTGGTAGGCAAAACTCCCGAAGGAGATTTTATCATTAATGTAGGGCCTCAGCATCCTGCAACACATGGTGTATTGCATTTAGTGATTACACTGGAGGGAGAAACCATTAAAAATATAGAACCACATTTAGGATATATTCATCGCTCTATCGAAAAAATGTGTGAAAGCCTTACTTATCGTCAGTTCATATACGTTACCAGCAGAATGGATTATTTGTCGGCACACATTAATAACCATGCCTGTGCCTTGTGTGTTGAAAAAGGTTTGCAGGTAGAAGTGCCCTTGCGGGCACAATATATACGGGTTATTATGGATGAACTTACCCGTATTGCTTCACATGAATTGTGGTGGGGGGCAATGGCTATGGATGTAGGTGCTTTTACCCCTTTCTTTTATGCATTCAGAGAAAGAGAAACCATTAATGAAATTATGGAAGAAACTTGTGGTGCCCGTTTAACGATGAATTATATGGTGCCGGGTGGTGTAATGGCCGATTTGCATTCACAGTTTCAGCAAAAAGTAAAAGATTTTATAGCGCTCTATAAAAAGAAAATTGATGAATACAATGAATTGGTTACCGGTAATATTATTTTTCAAAACAGAATGAAAGGAGTAGGCTATTTATCAGCTGAAGATGCCATTTCGTATGGCTGCAGTGGTCCGGTTGCACGTGCCAGCGGTGTAGCTTGTGATGTGCGCAAACGCTATCCCTACGATGTGTATGGACAAGTGCAGTTTGAAGAAATCATAGAAACAGGCGGCGATTCTTTTGCCCGTTATTGGGTGCGTATTCAGGAAATGCAGCAGTCGGTACACATCATTGAACAACTAATTGATAATATTCCGGAAGGCGATTTTCAGGCAAAGACAAAGGCTGTATTAAAATTACCCAAGGGTGAGTTTTATCAACGCGTAGAAACAGCCAGGGGTGAATTAGGGGTTTATATTGTAAGTGAAGGAGGTACAACACCTTATAGAATTAAATTCAGATCACCGGGGTTTTCAAATTTATCGGCATTGAATCAAATGGCAAAAGGAGGAAAAATTGGTGATTTGGTAGCCACGATGGGAACTTTAGATTTGGTTATTCCTGACATAGACAGATGATTATTAATAAATGAATATGATTAGTTTAGAAGCAATCAAAAATGCGGTTCAAAGCTGGTTGCAGTTGCATATTGGCGGCACTTTGGCCTTAGTGGCAGAAAATATTTTGCTGGGTATATTGGTAATTGCATTATTTGCTGTACTGGGGTTACTATTGGTATTTATGGAACGTAAAGTGTCGGCCGTTATGCAAATTCGTTTAGGCCCCAACAGGGTAGGGCCTAAGGGTTGGTTACAAACCTCTGCCGATACTTTAAAACTCATGTTGAAAGAAGGTTTAACGCCTGATGGGGCAGATCGCTTTTTATTTAATTTGGCGCCATTTATGATTATGATTGCTGCCATGCTAATAATGGCACCTATTGCATTTGCCAAAAATTTCCAAATTTGGGATATTAATATTGGTGTATTGTATATTTCTTCGGTAGCTTCTATTTCCGTAATTGCTATTTTAATGGCAGGATGGTCTAGCAATAACAAATATTCGTTATTAGGTGCCATGCGCAGCGGCGCACAAATTATTAGTTATGAATTGTCGGCCGGTGTTGCTGTGATTACCATGATTATTTTAACCGGAAGCCTGAGTGTAAATGAGATTATTGCCTCACAGGAAAATGGATGGTGGATTTTTAAAGGTCATATCCCGGCAATAATTGCATTCATCATTTTCATGATTGCAGTTACTGCTGAAACAAACCGTGCGCCCTTCGATTTGGCTGAAGCAGAATCAGAGCTAACGGCCGGTTTCCATACCGAATATTCCGGGATGAAATTTGCTTTGTTTTTTCTGGCAGAGTATATCAATATTTTTATTGTTTGTGCCGTTGCTGCAATTTTATTTTTTGGTGGATGGATGCCCTTGCATATTGGCCATTGGCAGGCTTTTAACCATTTAATGGATTATATTCCATCTTCAATTTGGTTTTTTGGGAAAACCTTTTTGTTGATATTACTCATCATGTGGTTTAGATGGACATTTCCCCGGTTACGAATTGATCAGTTATTAAATTTAGAGTGGAAATATTTATTACCCATCAGTTTGTTGAATATGTTATTGATGACGGTTGTAGCAATATTAAAATGGTATTTATAGAAGTTGATTTTTTCGTGGAAACGTTTTAAAGATACTATACTTATTGCAGTACAAGTGTGCTACGCAACAAAAGTTGAACATTATACGAATAGCTGGTAACAAAAATAAAAAAATGAGCATACAACAATACATACAGAATGTTTATAATGCAGTAAAATCTTTACTGAAAGGCATGCGCGTTACCGGATATTATTTTTTTCATCCAAAGGAAATTATTACCGAACAGTACCCGGATAATCGGAATACTTTAAAGTTGGCCGATCGGTTTAAAGGTGAAGTTGTGATGCTGCACGATGAAAATAATGAACATGCCTGCACCGGTTGTACTGCCTGTGAATTAGCCTGCCCAAATGGAACCATTAAAATTATTACCCAATTTGATATTACGCCGGAAGGGAAAAAGAAAAAAGCATTGAATACATTTGTATATCATTTGGAATTATGCACCATGTGCAATTTGTGTGTAGAAGCTTGCCCAACAGGAGCCATTGTGATGGCACAAAATTTTGAACATAGTGTATACGATAGAAAACAATTAACGAAAACCTTAAATAAACCGGGTTCAAAATTAAGAGCCGGTATTGAATAATATGGAAACAATTATATTTTACGGCATTGCACTCTTTATTTTAATAACCGGAATTTTAGCTGTAACAGCCCGGCATATTTTTAGGGCAGCTATTTGGCTCTTATTTTCTTTACTGGGAATTGCCGGTTTGTATTTTTGGATGGATTTAAATTTTGTTGCAGCGGTTCAAATTATTATTTATGTTGGCGGAATTGTAGTGTTGATTATTTTTTCAATTTTCCTTACGCAGCAATCCGGGCAAAAAATGGCCCAATCTTCTTTATTGCAATACATATTTAGTATTGCTGCAGTTGTTTTTGGAACTGCATTTATTGGCAGTATAATAGCCCGTTTTTATTTTGTAGAGAGCCATGTTGTAATGAATGCGGCAGTTGAAAATATTGGTACACAATTAATGAGTGTACAACAGTACGGTTATGCATTGCCTTTTGAACTGGTAAGTATTTTATTACTGGCAGCCATGATAGGAAGCATTGTAATTGCCATGAAACAAAAAACAGAAATTAAAAATAGTTAAACAAATGATGCAACAAATAACATTGCAACATATTTTATTGTTAAGTACAGCCTTGTTTTTTATTGGGGTATTTGGTCTGTTAACACGAAGGAATATGATTGCAATTTTAATGAGTATTGAATTGATGCTGAATAGTGTAAACATCAATTTTGTGGCATTTAATAAATACCTCTATCCAGAAAAATTAGATGGTGTTTTCTTTTTTTTGTTTGTAGTTACAATTGCGGCTGCCGAGGCCGCAGTTGCCATTGCCATTATCATTCATTTATATCGTTATCAACAACAAATTGATGTGGCTGAAACAGAGAAAATGCAATATTGAAATGAATTTTATTTAAAAATTATTTTATTGTGTAACATATAAATTAAATACAAACATAATTGGATTATTTGAATGTTTAAATTACTGCTATGAACGAAGGGTTGATGATGATACTAATACTCAGTTTACCATTAAGTGCATTTGTGGTAATCCGTTTTTTTACCGGAAGACGTATGGAAATATTTTCCGGTTATTTTTCTACACTCGTTTTGGTGATTACAAATATTTTGGCATTTGTATTTGCCTGGCAATATTTCTTTGAATATGGAAAAATCAATGGAGCCTATGCTTTGTTTGTGCCGGTAGATGTGAAATGGCTTGTTTTTACCGATTATCTGTCAATTGATTTTAGCATTATCATCGATGCTGTTTCTGTCATGATGCTGCTAATTGTTAGCTTTATTTCGTTGATGGTGCATGTGTTTAGTATGGGTTATATGAAAGGAGAAAAAAGGTATGGCTATTATTTTGCCTATTTAGGCTTATTTACATTTGCCATGCTGGGGTTGGTATTATCCGGTAATCTTTTTGAACTGTTTATGTTTTGGGAATTGGTGGGTATTTCATCTTATTTGTTAATTGGGTTTTACTACACAAAACCGGAGGCCGTTGCTGCAGCAAAAAAAGCTTTTATTGTTACCCGTTTTGCTGATTTTGGGTTTTTAATCGGTATATTGATTTTGGGTAGTCTGGTCAATGATTTTGATATTGTTCAAATGATTAGTTCCATTTCACAGCAACAGGTATTATGGCATGGTGCGACTGCATCATTTTTGGGCATGTCGGTGTTAACCTGGGCATGTCTGCTCTTATTTATGGGTGCTGCCGGAAAATCAGCGATGTTTCCTTTGCATATCTGGTTGCCCGATGCCATGGAAGGACCTACTCCTGTTTCTGCTTTAATACATGCAGCCACAATGGTAGTTGCCGGAGTGTATTTAATCGCACGATTTTTCCCGGTTTTCCAAATGGATGCAACAGTTTTGTACATTATTGCAATTGTGGGTGCTGGAACGGCATTGTTTGCTGCCATCATAGCTTGCACACAGTCTGATATTAAACGAGTATTGGCATTTTCTACCATTTCTCAAATTGGTTATATGATGCTGGCTCTGGGTGTAGATGATAGCCTGAATGGTATTCATGAAGGTTATACTGCAGCTATGTTTCATTTATTTACACATGCATTTTTTAAATCGCTTTTGTTTTTGGGTGCCGGGGCTATTATACATGCTGTGCATACCAATGATTTGCATGAAATGGGTGGATTACGCAAACAACTTCCTGTTACCCATGTTAGTTTTTTAATCGCCTGTTTGGCTATTTCAGGTATACCTCCCTTTTCTGGTTTTTTTAGTAAAGAAGCAATCTTATCTGCAGCTTATGAAAGCAATAAATGGTTATATGCTATAGCATTGATTACTGCTGCTATTACTGCCTTTTATATGTTTCGATTGTATTTTAGTATTTTTTGGAACAAGCCTGTTTCAGATGCTACTTCAATCACAAATGAGGGTGGCTGGCCGATTCGGATACCATTAATAATACTTGCTATCCTGGTATTGATTACAGGCTTTATTCCCTTTGGAACTTTTATAAGTGCTAATGGAAAGCCTTTGTTGTTGGAAATACATTTTGGCTTTTCCGTTATTCCTGTTTCACTCTCTGTACTTGGCATTTTTTATGCGGCAGTATTGTATTATCAGCAAAATAATTTACCTGCTTTATTAGAAAAATCGTTTGGATGGTTGTATGTTACCATTCGACAAAAGTTTTATATCGATGAAATATATCTCTTTATTACACACAAAATTGTAATGAATGGAATAGGCAATACAACCGCTTGGATGGATAAAAATATAGTGGATGGGATGGTGAATTTAAGTGGTTTACTTACACTTCAAATTTCATTGTTAATAAAAAAAATACAATCAGGTAAAATACAGCAATACCTTTTGTATTTTTTAATAGGTGTGCTATGCTTATTGGCAGTGGTATTATATAAAAACTGATTGCTGTTGCTAAAACCTGAACAAAAAATATGATTGTTAATTTTTTATTAATCGCTCCGCTGCTAACTGTTTTATTGCTATTGATGGTTAAAAATGAGCAGTATATGAAGCCGATTGCTTTAGCCGGTTCGGTAATACAGTTGTTGGTAATTATTGGTGTACTGATACAATATTTGGGTTTACAAACAACAACAAATGGAGCAATGCTATTACAAACAGATATCATCTGGTTTGCTCCTTTACACATTCATTATCATATTGGTGTAGATGGTATTTCGATGGTGATGTTGTTTTTAACTGCATTCATTGTAATAGCAGCTATTCTGGTTTCATGGAAAGAAGTGCTTTTGCAAAAGGAATTTTTTATTTTGTTAACATTATTGGCTTTGGGAGCCTATGGTTTCTTTATCTCGATTGATTTATTTTTAATGTTTTTCTTTTTGGAAATTGCCGTAGTCCCAAAATTTTTACTCATTCTGATATGGGGTAATGGTAAAAAGGCCTATAGTGCAACTAAATTGGTATTAATGTTAATTGGTGCTTCTGCATTACTGTTTATGGGCATTTTAGGTTTGTATTACCACGAACCCGGCCAGTTGCAAAGTTTTGATATGTTGCAAATTGCTCACATGCAACTCCCTTATGCGGTACAGCTAACATTTTTTCCTTTTTTGTTTATTGGTTTTGGGGTATTTACGGCATTGTTTCCTTTTCATACATGGGTACCGGATGGGCATTCATCTGCACCAACTGCAGGCTCTATGTTTTTAGCAGGTATTTCAATGAAATTGGGCGGATATGGGTTATTGCGATTGGTGCTATTACTGATGCCTGCAGCGGCTCAGTTTTATGCGCCTTATATTATTCTGCTTGCAGCTATTGCCATATTGTATGGTGCTTTTGCTACTATGGTTCAAAAAGACCTGAAATATATGAATGCCTATTCTTCCATTAGCCATTGCGGATTTGTATTGCTTGGAATTGGTATGTTAACGCCGGTGGCTTTAACAGGTGCAGTATTACAAATGGTTTCACATGGATTGATGACTGCTCTTTTCTTTGCTGCAATTGGAATGATATACAGCAGAACACATACCCGCATTATTCAGGAAATGAGTGGATTACTGGTATATATGCCTTTTATTGGTGGTTTGTTTATATTGGCAGGTCTTACTTCATTGGGCTTGCCGGGGTTGAGTGGCTTTACTGCAGAAATGACGGTTTTAGTAGGTTCCTGGCAGCAGCCGGTTACAGCATACAGAATTGCCACCATTGCAGCTGCCGCATCAATTGTAATTACGGCTGTATATGTGCTTAGAGCCATTGGTACGGTATTAATGGGCAAGGCAAAGCAATTTGAGCATACGCCAGCAGATGCCCGTTGGTATGAACAATGGGCGGGTACTATTTTGGTATTGGGTATTTTATTGGTTGGTGTAACACCATTTTTATTATTGAAATTAATTACACCTTCAATACTGTTTTTTCAACAATATATTTTTAAATAATTGAATCATTCTATCCCTTCAGCCACATGATGCATTATTATATACAACTATTATTACCTTTTAAACAAGAGCTGCTCTTGTTGCTCACTATTTTTATTTTATTACTGGTACAACTTTCAGGTAAGAAACTGCAACAGGAATGGACCATGCAATGGGTAAATATCATGTTGTTAGTAACAGTATTGGCAGGCTTTTGGCAGGTTGGTTATTCCACTGATTTAAGTACCATGTTTCAATTAACGCCCTTCAATGCTTTTGAAAAAACGGTGCTTGTGTTTGCAACTTATCTCATTTCTTTACAGGCATATAACTGGTTGCTTCATCATGAACAGATAATGGAGTTCTATGTATTATTGCTCAGCTCTTTATTGGGAATGTTTTGTATGATTTCAGCTACCAACTTACTGTTTTTTTATGTGGGGTTAGAACTCTCTAGCATTCCTTTGGCTATATTGGCTAATTTTCATTTGCAAAAAAAACAATCTTCTGAAGCTGCATTTAAGTTCATTGTTTCTGCTTCTTTCGCATCTGCATTATTATTATTTGGTATTTCATTACTATATGGCTGCACTGGTTCGCTCAGTTTTATTAATATTGCCGATCATTTGGTTATAAATTTTTTTTCTATTTTGGCTTTTGTACTTTTTTTTGTTGGACTGGCTTTTAAAATTTCAGTAGTGCCTTTTCATTTATGGACTGCAGATGTTTATGAAGGATCTCCGGTAACTATTACGGCTTTTTTATCAGTTGTTTCTAAAGCATCTGTTTTATTTGTTTTGCTGAATTTTTTATTCAAAGTATTTAATTCTTTAGAAAATGTATGGCATGTGATGGTCCTGATTCTGCTAACGTTAACGATTGTAGTTGGAAATTTATTTGCATTGCGACAGCAGAATTTTAAAAGATTCATGGCATTCTCTTCCATTACACAGGTAGGGTTTATTTTAATTGCTTTATTGGGTCAAAATATAACTGGTAGCGCTGCAGTTGTTTATTTTATAGTGGTGTATTTATTTTCTAACCTTTGTGTTTTTGGGGTAATAGCATTGGTGGCAGCCATCACCGGAAAAGAAAAAATTGAAGATTTTAAAGGGTTTTATCAAACCAATCCTTTTTTAGCATGGGTGTTATTGCTGGGATTGTTTTCATTAGCAGGTATACCACCTACTGCAGGTTTTTTTGGAAAATTTTTCCTGTTATTATCAGGTGCACAAAGCAATTATTTTGGGTGGATTACTTTTGCAGCTTTGAATTTAGTGGTTTCATTGTATTATTATTTGAGAGTAGTAGTAGTAATTTTTCATCGTGAATCTGCCGCAGTAATAGCGCCTATTCAGATTCCCAAACCCGTTCAATTTAGTTTTTTCATTTGCATTGCGGGGGTAATTATTACCGGTGTGGGTAGTTGGATTTATACTTACATTTATTCATTAGCAGCCGCTGCTTTTTAAAAAATAATGTGTATGGCCATCAATAAAAATCATGAATTTGAAGATTTGGATGGAATAAAATGTGCTATCGTAGAACGCAATATTTCCAGCGAACGCGTAATGTTTTTAAAAAATCTGTTAACCTATAACGGATATACCGTTGTAGTTGTTCCCGTAATCAATCCCGCAGCGAAAAATACAGTTGTTGAATCAGCATTGCCGAACGAAAAAATAGTTCCTGAATTGTTTACTATAGGTGTTACCGATGTAACCTTTAATGTTACTAATGCAATTTTTGGCAGGGCACTCAAAACAAAAGACGGGAAAATAGTAACACTGGCATACTGGCAACAGAAAGATAAAATATCGCACGATGATATACCTTATTTTGCAGATAACAGTTGTATGAACTGATAAGGAAAGTGGCAAAAAAATGAGGCTGTCTCAAAAGTCCGAGGCAGCCTCTTTTTATTCGGTAAGGGAGGGGGTGGAGAAAGTTTTCATTTAAGCCATTTTCAAACGCATCATTTTACTTTTGAGACTTCCTCATTTTTTTATTTTTTGAAAATATTATTGACTGCGCCTCCCAACATAGGAAATTTTTCTTTTACATATCCTGCTATTGTTTCAATGGCTTTTTGTGCCTGTTCGGGCGTTAAGCCGGCTTCTGCTACTAAGCGTTCAATCAGTTCATTCATGTGTTTATTTTTTAATGATTTGATTTGTTAGGGGTTAATTCAATTGTATGTTGGCTATGCAACTTTTAAAAGGCTTAATTTGCTTTTATTGAACATTTTTTCGGCATAAGCCAGATCTACATGAAATTCTTTTTGCCGTGATCCGGGTAACTCAAACATGGCATCGGTTAAAATACTTTCGCAAATACTGCGCAATGCTCTGGCCCCAAGTTTGTATTCCAAAGCTTTTGTAACCATAAAGTTATATACCTCATCGTCAATAGTTAATATAATATTTTCCAGTTCAAACAAACGCTTGTATTGTTTAATTAATGCATTTTTAGGCTCCGTTAAAATATTGCGTAAGGTAGATTTATCTAAGGGATCCAAATGGGTTAATACCGGTAAACGGCCTAATAATTCAGGAATTAAACCAAACGATTTTAAATCTTGTGCACTCACAAATTGCAGCAGGTTGTTTCTTTTATTTTCCTGTTCATCTTTATCTACATTAAATCCAATGGCATTGGTATTAATTCTTCTGGCAATTATTTTATCAATACCATCAAAAGCGCCACCACAAATAAATAATATATTTTTTGTGTCTACTTTAATCATTTTTTGTTCGGGATGTTTTCTGCCGCCCTGCGGAGGAACTAAAACTTCTGTACCTTCCAGCATTTTCAATAATCCCTGTTGAACACCTTCTCCGCTTACATCACGGGTAATAGATGGGTTATCGCCTTTTCTGGCAATTTTATCAATCTCATCCACATAAACAATTCCTTTTTCTGCAGCATTAACATCATAATTACAATTTTGCAGCAGGCGCGTTAGCATACTTTCTACATCTTCACCCACATAACCTGCTTCTGTAAAAACAGTAGCATCAACTATGGCAAAAGGTACATTCAGCATTTTGGCAATGGTTTTAGCCAACAATGTTTTTCCGGTACCGGTTTCGCCAATCATAATGATATTGCTTTTATCAATTTCAATATCATCTGCCTGTGTTTTTTGAGTAATACGTTTATAATGATTGTATACCGCTACACTTAAAACTTTTTTTGCTTCATCCTGCCCAATTACATACTCATCTAAAAACTTTTTAATTTCTAAGGGTTTTTTTATAGATATTTTAGTTGAGTTTGTGGCAGGTTGAATGTTATTATCTTTTAGTTCCTGTGCAATAATTTCCTGAGCATGTTCAATGCAATTTTCACAAATATGCGCTTCCTGTCCGGCTATCAGAATTTTTACTTCTGCCCGGCTTCTTCCACAAAATGAACAATGTAAATGTGTTTGTTTGGCCATAATACAATTTTTGTGTGTTTTAATAAGCTGTTAATGAATGGGTTAACACATTAAAACAACATACAACCACTGCCCGTAGGTACATGTAGTGACTGGCAAAGTTACTAATTTGTTGATACCGTTTAGGTTAAAAGTGACATTCGGTAATGATGCAGGATTTATATCTTGGTAAGTACGGCATCTACAATACCATATTCAACGGCTTCTTTCGCATCCATCCAATAATCGCGGTCAAAATCTGTCATGATTTGTTCTACTGGTTTACCGCAATTTTCAGCTAAAATTTTCGCGCCTAAATCCTTTGTTTTTTTCATTTGATCGGCCTGAATTTCAATATCGGCTGATGTGGCCTGAATATAACCACTAAGGCTGGGTTGATGAATCATTACTTCGCCATGCGGGTAAATAAATCTTTTCCCCTTTTTGCCAACACTTAATAGAATAGAGCCCATACTGGCAGCTAATCCCATGCAAATAGTGCTTACGGGCGATTGGATGAGTTGAATGGTATCGTAAATTACCATGCCACTGGTAACTACTCCGCCGGGGCTATTGATGTATAATTTTATCTCTTCTCCGGGTTTATCTGCATCTAACAATAACAATTTGCTCACCAACTCTCTGGCACTTTTATCATCTACTATTCCCCACAAATAAACTGCTCTTCTTTCAAAAAAAAGTTTCTCCATTTTTTTCAGCATCTGAGGGCTCATGGGTTCTTTCTCTTCCTTATTGTTGTTTTCTTCTTCTCCTTCTTCATTTAAGTAAGGATTAATGATGTATTTGTTCGTAATCATAAATATTTTGCTTTAAAATGTTGGTAAAAATGGCAGACAATGCAGCAATTAGTCTTTTTTATCTTTTTTAGGATTACGGAATAAAACCTCATCCACCAATCCATATGCTTTGGCATCTTGTGCAGTCATCCAAAAATCTCTGTCGCAGTCTTTACCTACTGTTTCAATATCTTTTCCTGTATGCTCTGCAATTACTTCATACAGTTCTAACTTTAATTTTTTGATTTCACGGGCAGTAATTTCAATATCTGTTGCCTGGCCACCAATAGCGCCACTGGGTTGGTGCAACATTATTCTGCTGTGTTTTAATGCGGTGCGCTTTCCTTTTACACCTGCACATAATAAAACGGCACCCATACTGGCTGCTACGCCGGTGCAAATGGTAGAAACATCGGGGGTAACAAATTGCATGGTATCATAAATACCCATGCCGGCATATACACTGCCACCAGGGCTGTTGATATACATTTGTATGTCTCTGGTGCGGTCTGTACTATCTAAAAACAACAATTGCGCTGTTACAATATTGGCCACATAATCATCTATTGCTTCTCCTAAAAAAATAATACGGTCCATCATAAGCCGGCTAAAAACATCCATTTGGGCAACATTGAGGGAGCGTTCTTCAATGATATAAGGGGTTAAAGCGGTTGGATTGAAATGGTTGCGGTAATTATGTAATGTTGCACTGCTAATTCTTCTGTGATGAATCGCATATTGCTCAAATTCTTTTTGTAAGTACATGCTCAATTAATTTTGAATGAAGTTAAGAGTTTAAGATGTTCAAATACCATGCAAAAAAAACAATACGACAAAATTACAGGTTAGCTGTTTTGTTTAAAAAAAATAAAAAATTTTTAAACAAAATAATCATTAATTGGTTACTATTGGTTAGCAGGCTAATTTTGATAAATATTTCAGTGTATTAAAAAAAGCTTTCTATCGGTACAGGCCACTTGATCAGCACACTTCTGATGCAGTGCCTGTAAAAAAAGTTTTCAGTTGGGTTTTTAGTTTTTTTTGAAGTGTGCAACCGAACTGTGTGAACAGTTGTATGTGAATTGCATCAGCAAGTGTAACAGAAAGGAAAATTATGAAGCAAAACAAAGTAGCAGTATATCGTAAAGAACATTTTAATGCCGCCCACAGGTTGCATAATAATGCATGGAGTGATGAAAAAAATGCAACTGTATTTGGTTTATGTAATAATAAAAATTTTCATGGTCATAATTATGAATTAATTGTGAAAGTAACCGGTGAACCCAATCCCGATACCGGTTATGTGTTAGATTTAAAAGTTTTGAGTGCATTGATTAAAAAAGAAATATTAGACCAATTTGATCATAAAAATTTGAATTTAGATACGGGTTACTTTCAACAAGTAAACCCCACAGCCGAAAACATAGCAAAAGTTATTTATCAGTTGCTGCGTGATAAGCTGGACGAACAATTAGAACTAAAAATATTTTTATATGAAACAGAGCGAAACTATGTCGAGTATCCAGCTTAATGGCAAAACTAAAGCAGAATTAACCGATGTATTGATTGATGAAATGGGTGATAATCACATCCTTACATCAGTAGATACACCTCTTCGGGAAGATGCTTTCGATTTATCTGATGAGGAAAAAACAAAAGCTATCGAAAAACATTTCCGTTCTATTATGGAAATTATGGGGTTAGATTTAACTGATGACAGTTTAAAAGGTACGCCTAAGCGAATGGCAAAAATGTATATTAAAGAAATATTCAGAGGATTGAATCCCGCCAATAAACCTAAAGTGACTTTGTTTAATAATACCTACCAGTATAACCAAATGCTGGTTGAAAAAAATATCTCTTTTTACAGCAATTGCGAACATCACTTTGTACCCATTATTGGAAAAGCGCATGTAGCCTACATGAGCAATGGTAAAGTAATAGGATTAAGCAAGCTAAACCGAATGGTAGAATATTTTGCTAAAAGGCCACAGGTGCAAGAACGGCTTACCATGCAAATAGGCACCGAATTACAACAAATTTTGGGTACCAACGATGTAGCAGTTGTAATTGATGCAAAGCATTTATGTGTGGCTAGCCGAGGTGTTGAAGATGATACTTCTACTACCATTACCTCTTTTTACGAAGGTAAATTTAAAGAAGAAACTACCCGGAATGAATTTCTGAAATATTTGGAATTGAACACGAAGTTCTGAGAGAAAAGCCCGATGCACAATTGGCCGGTTGTTTTTGCTACCGGCTTTTGTATGCATATAATACAAACTATTTTAAATATTTTACAGGATAGTTGTATAAAACAATACTTCGGTTTTTAATTTATAAGTATACTTGCATTAATTTTAAATGGATGTTTTATTGGCAGCAGATGAAAACATTTAAAAAGCAATCGTAATTTTTAATATAGGAATTCAATAAATTTTTTATAATGAAACATGCTTATGTTTTTCCGGGACAGGGTGCGCAATTTAGTGGAATGGGTAAACAATTGTATGAGCAACATGCTATTGCAAAGGAAATGTTTGAAAAGGCAAATGAAATATTGGGTTTTCGCATTAGCGATATCATGTTTATCGGAACAGATGAAGCGTTGAAACAAACCAATGTAACGCAACCGGCAGTTTTTTTGCATGCAGTGATTGCTTATGCCATGCTGCCTTCACCAAAGCCTGATATGGTAGCAGGCCATTCGTTGGGAGAGTTTTCTGCCTTGGTAGCCAATGGAGTGTTGCAATTTGAAGATGCGTTACGATTAGTGGCAGTTCGTGCCAATGCCATGCAAAAAGCCTGTGCATTACAACCTTCTACTATGGCCGCCATATTGGCAATGCCCGATGAAAAAGTTGAGGCCATTTGTGCGGAAGTACAACAGGAAACAGGCGAAGTGGTGGTGGCTGCCAATTACAATTGTCCCGGACAATTGGTGATTAGTGGTACCATTAAAGGAGTGGAAATTGCCTGCGAAAAAATGAAAGCAGCAGGCGCCAAACGTGCTTTGGTATTGCCGGTTGGAGGAGCTTTTCATTCTCCTTTAATGGAGCCTGCCAAAAAAGAATTAGCCGAAGCCATTCAAAAAACAAATTTTAGTGAACCCGTTTGCCCGGTTTATCAAAATGTTGTGGCACAGGCAGTGACTGATGCCAAAACCATTCAACAAAATTTAATAGTGCAATTAACCGGTGCTGTTAAATGGACACAAAGTGTGGAAGCAATGGTTGCTGACGGCGCTACGCATTTTACAGAAGTAGGTCCGGGTAAAGTATTGCAGGGGTTGGTTCAAAAAATTGCAAAGAATATTACAACAGATGGCGTTAGTTAAAATGTCCCAAAAAAGTATAAACGAAAATGGGTAGCCGTTATTGAAAGCTACCCATTTTATTTTTTAAAACTGAAGCGAGCAGTTCATCCATTCATCTTCAATTTTGGCATTATACTTTTTATAAAATTGAATGGCAGGTTCATTCCAATTCAATACCTGCCATACCATTCCATTTAATTTTTTTTCTTTTGCTTCCTGAATAAGCGCATCAAAAAGCAGGCTGCCAATTTTTTTACCCCTCATTTGTTCCGTTACCAAAATATCTTCTAAATACATGCGCTGCCCCTTCCATGTACTGTACCGAATATAGTAAAGTGCAAATGCCTGAACTACACCCTCTACCTCGGCTACCAATGCCCACCAAACAGGCTTTTCACCAAATCCGCTTTCTTCAAAATGTTGTAAGGTAACGGTTACTTCTTCCGGTGCTTTTTCAAAAACAGCCAGTTCATGAATTAATTCTAATAATCTTGCGCAATCTTTTTTTTCAGCTTTTCTAATTTGAATATTCATATGTTTATTAAGATAATGCCTGATCAAAATCATTTAAAATATCTGCAATATTTTCAATACCTACACTTAACCGAATTAATCCATCTGTAATGCCAAATTTCAAACGTTCTTCCACGCTAACGCCTCTGTGGCTCATGCTGGCGGGGTGGGATAATAAAGTATCTAATGTGCCCAGTGAAATTGCCCGAACACACATTTGCAATTTATCTATAAATTTTTTACCTGCTTCTAATCCACCTTTTACTTCAAAGCTCATGAGTGCGCCGGGATGTTTCATTTGTTTGGCTGCAATAGCATAATCAGGATGGGTTGCTAATCCGGCATAATTTACTTTTTCAATGGCCGGGTGCTGGTCTAAAAATTCAGCTACTGCTTTTGCGTTACTGCAATGGCGGTCCATCCGCAATTCCAGTGTCTTTAATCCGTTCATCAATAAAAAAGCATCAAAGGGATTGCTGTTGCCGCCTAGTAAAACCTGCCATTTCCAGGCATGTGTTTGCATAAATTCAATATCATTTCCAATTAAAACACCACCAATGGCTGTACCATGCCCGTTTAAAAATTTAGTGGTGGAGTGAAAAACAAAATCAACGCCATATTTAAAAGGTTGTTGTAAATAAGGTGTAGCAAATGTATTATCTACGGAAACCAGTATATGATGTTGTTTTGCAAGTTGGGTAATGGCTGCAATGTCGATACACTGAATGGTTGGGTTTGCCGGGGTTTCTAAATGCACTAATTTGATAGCCGGATTTTTTTTGATAATATCTTCCACCTGTGCCACATCTCTTAAATCTGCAATAATAGTGTGAACACCGGCATTGGATAAAACTTTTAGTAGCAATTCATGAGTACCGCCATATAAGGAGTAATGCGATAATACGGCATCTCCTGCTTTTAGTGTGCTCATGAAAAGAGTTGTCATTGCTGCCTGTCCGCTGGCATGTAACAATGCTTTCAATTGTAGCGGTGTGCCATTGTTGTTTTTTATGCCAAAGGCTTCTAATGCTGCAATGGTTTCTTCTGCAGCCGTAAAAGTAGGGTTGCCCCAACGACCATAAATTCTGGATTTATCTTCCCCTGCAAATCTTTCCATTCCTTCTTCTGCAGTAGAAAAAGTAAATGTAGATGTGGCATAGATTGGTGTAATATGTGCAAACTCGGCATTTTCCTCACTGGTGCTATGCAATGCAACTGAACTGATGCCGGTAAAGGGGAATATGTGCTTCATAATTTGGCTGGTTTTATGGTACTATGGGTTACAAAAATAAAGGTGAATTTAAAGTATACCTGCGATTATTTTTCGGGATGCGGTTTATTTTTATTGAAGGTTCGAATTGAGCTGTTTTTTATCTAATTTTAATCAACAACTTTTTTTGATCGAATAGAACGTATTGAACATGAAATCGCTATTTATTTCATATGCCATTTATAATCAATGGGCTAATTTGCAATTGATACATGTTATTCAAAATTTAGAACCGGCAAAGCACCATCAAATAGTGGTGAGTAGTTTTCCAAGTATATACAGTACGTTATTACATTTACTGGGTGCAGAAACCATTTGGTGGCAGCGGCTGCGCGAAGAACCACAAACTGGATGGCAACTAAAAGATGCCGGATTAAGTACCAGCGATGTACTTAATGGCTTGGCCCGTCAGGATACACTATGGGTGGAATGGATGAATGGTTTAAATGATGAACAATTGGAAAAAGTGATTTTATATAAAAATTCAAAAAAAGAATATTTTGAGCAGCCTTTGTGGCAAATATTGCTGCATATTTTTAATCACAGTACCTATCACAGAGGTCAGTTGGTAACCATGTTACGGCAATTGGGCGTAACAGAATTGCCATCTACAGATTATATACAGTGGGTTAGAATATAAAAAAGGTGATGGAATACCGCCATCACCTCAACAAATTCAATTGTTATTTTAATAAGCCCATTTCAGCAAAATGGCCCCCCATGTAAAACCACCTCCAAAAGCAGATAAAACAATATTATCGCCTTTATTTAAGCGGTCTTCCCATTCCCATAAGCAAAGCGGAATGGTAGCAGCAGTTGTATTGCCATATCGTTGAATGTTAATCATCACTTTTTCTTTGTCTAATCCCATCCTGTTGGCTGTAGCATCAATAATTCTAAGATTGGCCTGATGGGGTACCAGCCATGCTATATCTGCTGCAGTCAGATTGTTTCTTTCCATAATTTCAGCGCTCACATCTGCCATGCCCTTCACTGCAAATTTAAATACAGCCTGTCCTTCCTGATAGGCAAAATGCTCTTTTGCTAAAACAGTTTCAACAGTGGCGGGTTTTACAGAACCACCTGCTTTCATGTGCAGGTATTTGGCACCTGAACCATCACTGCGTAAAATACTATCCCGAATACCCAATTCTTCAGTGTTGGGTTCTAACAATACGGCACCGGCACCATCTCCAAAAATAATACAGGTGGAGCGGTCGGTATAATCTATAATGGCACTCATTTTATCTACACCCACTACAATTACTTTTTTGTAGCGGCCGCTTTCTATTAAGCCCGCACCGGTAGTAAGGGCAAATAAAAAGCCACTGCAGGCTGCACTCAAATCGAATCCCCAGGCATTGGTGGCGCCTAATTTATCTGCAATAATATTGGCAGTAGCGGGGAAAACCATATCGGGTGTAACGGTGGCACAAATAATACAGTCAATATCGGTTGCTTGTAATTTTTTTTTCTTTAATATTTCCTGGATAGCAGGAACAGCCATATCGCTGCTGCCTTTGCCGGGTTCTTTTAAAATTCTGCGTTCTTCTATTCCTGTACGGGTTCTTATCCATTCATCATTGGTATCCACCATTTTCTCCAAATCAAAATTGGTTAGTTTCGTTTCGGGTACATAACCTCCAACAGCGGTAATAGCGGCTGAAATCTTGCTCATATAATTGTTGTACTTTTTTGTAAAAATGACCGCAAATATCCGCTTTTATTTTAGAATACTATCATATTGGCCTATTTGCAGGTTATATTATGAATGAAAACCCTATTTTTGACCCTGCAACTATGATAGCATATATAAAAGGAAGTTTTGTGGTTAAATCGCCGGCGCATGCCATTATAGAGGCCAATGGTATTGGGTATGAAATGCAAATTAGTTTGCATACTTATTCTGCCATCAAAGATTTGTCGACCGGCTTATTACATACTTACTTACATATTACCGAAAATGGGCAAACATTTTTTGGTTTTGCCGAACCGGCAGAAAAAGAAATGTTTTTACTGTTAATTGGTGTATCGGGTGTGGGTGCTGCTACTGCCAGAATGATGTTGTCTGGTTTAAGACCACATGAAATTAGTCAGGCTATAGCGCAGGGTAATACCGCTTTGCTGGCCACTGTAAAGGGTATTGGCAAAAAAACGGCTGAAAGACTGGTATTAGAACTAAGAGATAAGATTAGCAAAAAAGAAATGGATGTTACTGGATTATCTAACGCCAATAACTTAATATCTGTAGATGATGACGCTGTTCAGGCACTGATTGCATTGGGTATTGGCCGGCCGGCCGCAGAAAATGCAGTTAAAAAAATTATGTTAACAAAACCTGAATTATCTTTAGAAGAAATTATTAAGCAATCATTAAAAAACTTATAACAATAGCCTATAAATTTACCTAACCAAGCCTGCTTTTTTTGAAGAAAGGAACCTTATTGCTTACTGCTTTTTTACTAACTGCTTCGGTGTTGTTGTTTCCGTATGGATGTTTATTTGCCCAAACTACTGATACACTAAAAAAAGGAGGAAACTCATTGCGTTTTCCTATTCATGACCGGAGGGGCGATTTTTTATCCTGGCAAAATAAAAATCCGTTCGATTTAAATGATACCTCATATATCAAACAAAAAGTAGAGTACGACCCCAAAACCAATCAATATTATATTTTAGAAAAAGTAGGGAATACTTATTTCAGAAAACCGACCGCTTTAACTTTTGAAGAGTATTACAAGTTAAGAACCCAGCAACAACAGGACGATTATTTTAAACAACGTGCCGATGCTTTAACCTTACTCAATAAAAAAGTTCAAAGACCGCCGGTAAGAGTTTATAATACACTATTTGACCGGATTTTTGGTGTAGGTCCGGATGGTTTAAAAGTAGACATAAAACCTCAGGGTAGCGTAGATATTCAAATGGGTTATAATGGTCAAAATACATTAAATCCCACTTTGCCGGAAGCAGCCCGGAGAACCGGTGGATTTGATTTTAACCTGAATACCAATTTAAATGTAAATGCCAATATTGGAAATAAATTAAAGCTTCCCATTAATTATAATACACTGGCTAACTTTAATTATCTCAATCAGTTAAAGTTGAATTATAAAGGCATGGACGATGAAATTATCAGAAGTATTGAGGCCGGTAATATTGCCTTTCAAACCAAGGGGGCACTCATGTCGAGTGCACAAAATTTGTTCGGTATAAAAACACAGTTGCAGTTTGGTAAATTAAGTGTTACTGCTGTATTAGCGAACCAGCAGTCGCAACGGCAAACACAGGCTTTGCAGGGTGGTGCGGCCATCACCAATTTTCAAAAAAAATTAGATGATTACGATGAGAACCGCGACTTTCTGTTAGCACAATATTTCCGTAATAATTACAATACGGCCATGAGTAATTTGCCGATTGTAAATAGTCAGGTACAAATACAACGCATTGAAGTTTGGGTAACCAACAGAAATGGTTCAACTACTGATACACGTGCCATAGTAGGGTTGATGGATTTGGGTGAACCACAGCCTTATAATCCCAATTTTCAATCACTAACGAGCAGCCCTTTACCACAAAATGGCGCCAATACTTTGTATAGTGCTATTACGCAAAACCGAGACCCATCTACTGTAGGTGCATTTTTGCAAAGTAAAGGGTTAACGCAGGTAAATGATTATGAAAAAACTTTTGCACGCAAATTAGCACCTACTGAATATTATTTTAATCCGCAAATTGGTTTCTTGTCATTGAATGCACAACTGCAACCGAATGATGTGTTGGCAGTGGCTTATCAGTACACTTACAATGGGCAGGTATATCAGGTAGGTGAATTTTCGCAGGATGTTGCTGTAGATTCTACACAAGGGGTACAAAAAGTATTGTATTTAAAATTATTGAAAGCTACATCAGCCCGCACCAATTTGCCCATTTGGGGATTGATGATGAAAAACGTATACTCATTAGATCTGGCCGGTGTGTCAAGAGATGGTTTTCAATTGAATGTATTATACAACCAACCCAGTGGTGGTTTGAAAAGATATTTACCTGAATCAGCTCCATCTGTTGAAGGAAAGCCTTTATTGACCATTTTAAATTTAGACCGCTTAAATAATCAGAATGATCCTCAGCCCGATGGTATTTTCGATTATCTGGAAGGTTTTACCATCTTGTCTCAACAAGGTAAAATTATCTTTCCCGTGCTAGAGCCTTTTGGTAAAGATTTACAAAATCTGGCTTTTGCAGGACAACCGGCAGCGCTGATTCAAAAATATGTGTATTACCAATTATATGATTCCATTAAAGCCATTGCGCAAACCTATGCTAACGTAGACCGCTTTGTGATGAAGGGGCAGGCAAAAGGCACCAGTGGAAGCGATATTTATCTCGGTGCATATAATATACCTCCCGGATCAGTAAAACTTACTGCAGGAGGGCAAACCTTAACTGAAGGAGTTGATTATACCATTGATTATAATTTAGGTTCTGTCAAAATTTTAAATCAGGCTATTATTAATTCCGGTATTCCCGTAAATGTTTCTTATGAAAACAATGCTTCATTTGGTATTCAGCAACGAGGTTTCCTTGGTTTACGGTTAGATTATGCCGCCAGTAAAAAATTAGCCATTGGTGCTACTATAGAGCGTTTGAATGAACGGCCATTCTTTACCAAAATGAATTATGGTGAAGATCCTATTCGCAATACCATGTATGGTGTTGATTTCAGTTATCACTCTAACTGGCCCGGATTGACGAGAGCTTTGAATAAGCTGCCTTTCTATTCTACCAAAACCATGAGTACCATTGCTGCTTATGGCGAAGGTGCTTATTTTAAACCCGGCCATCCACCCCAAATTGGATCGGGCAATAATGGTTTAATTTATTTAGATGATTTTGAGGGAACTACTTCTAATATTGATTTAAGGTTTCCATCAACGGCATGGGCTTTGGCTTCCACTCCGGCTGGTAATCCTAATTTTCCGGAAGCATTATTAATAGATTCTGTTGACTATAATAAAAACAGAGCAAAAATTGCCTGGTATAATATTGAACCGAATTTGCAAGACAAGAACAGCCCCAACAATCCGCTGAGAGGAAATTTGGCAGCACTGAGTGATCCTCGTGTAAGACTGGTATATACCAATGAGTTATTTCCGCAGCTTACTACCAATATTGTAAATACTCAAACCTCAACTTTCGATGTAGCATACTATCCTACAGATATTGGCCCTTATAATTATGACAATGATCCCTCTCAGGTAAATGCCAATGGAAAATTATTAAATCCGAAAAAAAGATGGGGTGGTATTATGCGGGCTATTGATCAAACAGATTTTGAAACCAATAATATTGAGTATGTACAATTCTGGATTCAGGATCCTTTTATCAAATTGCCGAATAGTACCGGCGGCCAGTTAATGATTGATTTTGGTAATGTAAGTGAAGATATTCTGAAAGATGGCAAACGTTTTTATGAAAACGGACTAAATACCCCTACCTCACCCGCTGCTATTGATAGTAGTACAACTTGGGGAAGAGTGCCTGTGAATCCTATTCAAGTAACCAATGCATTCAGCAACAATCCTGGCGATAGGGTATATCAGGATGTGGGTTTGGATGGTTTAGATAATGATGGGGAGCGAAGAAAACGTACCGATTATCTTTCTAAAATAACAGCAAATTTTGGCACAAATTCACCTATTTATCAACGTGCCATTCAGGATCCTTCGAATGATGATTATAAATGGTATCGCGATCCGAGCTTTGATGCAAGTGGGGCAGGAATATTGGAGCGTTATAAAAATTTCAATAATCCGCAAGGCAATTCGCCCATTGCTACCGGAACATCACCTTTTTCTCCGGCAGCAACTTTATATCCTGATAATGAAGATTTAAACCATGATAATACTTTAAATGAAGATGAAGAATATTTTGAATATCAGGTAAATCTTGCGCCGGGTATGGATGTAGGCGTAACAAAATATATTTCTGATAAACGCATAGTGCCGGTAACCTATGCAGATGGAACTACCGGAACTGAAAATTGGTATTTGTTTCGGATACCATTGAGCGATTATGCCAGTAAAACAGGCCAAATACCAGATTTTAAATCCATCCAGTTTATGCGGATGTATTTAACAGGGTTTCAGGATTCAGTAGTATTGCGCTTCGCAAAATTAGAACTGGTACGCAATCAATGGCGGCAGTTTACGTTTAAATTAGATACAACAGGTTCTTATACACCTATTGATACCAGCACAATTACCTTTAATACCCTTGCTGTAAATTTAGAGGAAAACAGTAGTCGTACCCCGGTAAACTATGTTATTCCTCCCGGCATTCAGCGTGTGCAACAGCTAAGCAATAATGGTATCAATATTTTACAAAATGAACAATCATTGAGTTTACAGGTGGGTCATCTTACTCCGGGAAATTCCAGAGCAGTGTTTAAAACTTTGCCCAATTATGATATGCGTTTGTATGGCAAAATGCTCATGTTTGCGCATGTGGAAGCGGCTCCAAATACTGCATTGCAAGACAATCAGTTAAATTTGGTGGTTAGAATAGGGCAAGACTATCTGAATAATTATTATGAAATAAAAGTTCCTTTAAAGGTTACACCACCCGGCAATTATTCGCCTGTTTCCGATACTATAGTATGGCCAACACAAAATAACCTCGATTTCGATATTCAAACATTAACTAATTTAAAACTACAACGTAATAATAGTGGTGCTTCCGTTAGTACCATATATCGGCAGGTAATTGGGGATAAAACATTTTCTGTTTTAGGTAACCCGAATATTGGTGCAGTCAATGCATTTTTAATTGGCGTAGAAAATGCCAGCACCAATACCACACCGCTAAGTGCTGAAGTTTGGGTAGATGAATTACGGCTATCGAATATTAATGAAAGGGGTGCTTATGCAGCTGTTGGAAGGGTAGATATTGGTTTGGCCGATTTGGGAAAAATGTCTATTTCCGGAAGTATGCATACGGCAGGTTGGGGTTCCTTAGAATCGCATATTGGGCAACGGGCTTTGGATAATTTTACACAGTTTGATGCCTCTATTGCTATTGATGCGGGTAAATTGTTACCGAAGGGCACCAGGTTATCGGTGCCGGTATTTGCCAGTTTTGATAAAACCGTAAGTTCACCAAAATATGATCCATTTGATTTGGATATTACCTTATCTCAAAAACTAAGTGCAGCGCAAACAAAAGCCAAACGCGATTCCATTAAAAATGCAGCAATTGACCAAACCACCATCAAAACCATCAATTTCACCAATGTACGTGTAATGCCAAAAGGCAAAGTGCACTTATGGAGCCTCAGTAATTTTGATGTCAGCTATTCCTTTACACAAACGGTACAAAACAACCCCACTACTTTGCTCAATAATTTAGTAAAATGGCGTGCCGGATTAGGATATACTTATAATGCACCACCCAGATACAAAGAACCTTTCAAAAAAATAATTAAAGGAAACAGCCAATGGACCTCTTTTATTCGCGATTTTAATGTGAACCTGCGGCCTTCTCTCATTAGCTTCAGGGCCGATGTGAACCGGCAGTTTGGGCAGTATATTCCCCGTATTATTAATACCGATCAGCAACAAACCAAAGTAATGTTGGTAGATACTACCTACAACAAATATTTTACGTTCGATAAATATTATAATTTTAGATGGGATGTAGCACGTTCCGTAAATCTCGATTTTTCTGCAACCAGTTTTGGCAGGGTAGATGAACCTTATGGAATGATTAATACCAAAGCTAAAAAAGATTCAGTATGGCAGAATTTTATTAGTGGTGGCCGAACAACCCTTTATCAGCAACGAGCAAGTGCAACGTATACTTTACCCCTTGCAAAATTCCCGTTCACTAATTGGATAGCAGCCCGATACAGTTATGCTACTACCTATAACTGGATAGCTGCCAGTTTACTGGCTGTTTCATTAGGTAATACCTTAGAAAACAGTCAACAAAATAATTTAAATACACAGTTTGATTTTACAAGGCTTTATACCAAATCAAAATGGTTGCGGAATTTAGACTATCGTCCTCCGCCTCCGCCCAAACAATTCTTTAATAACCAAACCGGTAAACCTGTGAGCAGCCCTAATGGCGCAAATGCTAACCCGTTAGGAATTACTTTACCCAACCGGGAAGAAGCGATTACAGATACTGCAGGTAACAGGTTGCATGGTAAAAAGAAAAGAATAGCATTGCGAAAATGGCGGCAACAACGGCGTGATTACAGAACTGCATTGCGATTGCAACAGGCCAATCAGCCCACACAAATGAATGGCGCTGTTAGAGCAGCCGGTCATTTGGTTACCATGATAAAAAATGTATCAGTGAACTATGGCGAAAATTACAATAGCCGTGTGCCCGGCTGGTTAGGAAATACCACTGCTTTTGGGCAGGACATGAAAACCATGCAACCAGGGTTAGATTATGTGTTTGGCCGACAACCCGATAGTAGTTGGTTAAACAGAAAAGCGGCACAAGGGTTAATTACAAAAGACGGTACTTTCAACTACTTGTATCAGCAAAATTTTGAACAAAAATTAGGATTAACTGCGCAGTTAGAACCTGTTAGAGAATTCAGGGTAGATCTAAGTTTAAATAAAAGCTTCTCAAAAAACTACAGTGAATTATTTAAAGACACAACGGGGCTGGGATTGCCGCAGCAACATCTTAATCCATATACTGCCGGAGGTTTCAGCGTATCTTATATTGCTTTAGGAACATTGTTTCGAAAAACCAATCCCAATGAATTATCTTCTACTTTTCTTCAGTTTGAAAATAACAGACAAATTATTTCAAAAAGAGTAGCCAATTTAAATCCTTATTGGAAGCAGAATCCAACTTTTACTTCAGACGGATTTGCAACGGGTTACGGGCGCTATTCCCAAGATGTTTTAATACCCGCTTTTTTATCTGCTTATACCAAAAAAGATCCTTCTACTTTCCCTTTATTGAAGGGATCCGGATCGGGTATTCGATCCAATCCATTTAGTGGTATTCTTCCAAAACCCAATTGGCGCTTAAGCTATACAGGGTTAAGTAAAATACCTGCATTGGCTAAAATTTTTACAGCCATTAATATTACGCATGCTTATTCTGCCACTTTAAGTATGAACAGCTTTTCCAGTGCATTATTGTATCAGGATCCATTTCGTTATGGTGCACCGGGCTTTATAGATACGCTGAGTGGTAACTATATACCTTATTATTTGGTTCCCAATATCACTATGCAAGAGCAGTTTGCTCCGTTACTGGGTATTGAAGTTACCACCACTAAACAGTTAAGTTTAAAATTAGAATATGCCAAAAGCAGACAATTGAGTTTAAGTTTAATTGATTACCAGCTAAGTGAAACAAACAGTACACAGTGGACAACGGGCTTCAATTGGCGTAAACGTGGCTTACGTTTACCGTTTAAGTTGCCGGGCATGAAGAATGCAAAATTGCAGAACGATTTAACCATTAAACTCGATTTGTCGTTTAGAAATGATGCAACCAGTAACAGCAGGATAGACCAATCCACAGCCTATGGAACCGGAGGCCAACAGGTTGTCATTATTCAACCCGCTATTGATTATGTTTATAATAACCGTATCAATCTCCGGCTGTTTTTTGATCAACGAAGAGTGACTCCTTTTATTTCAACTGCTGCACCTACTATTGTTACCAGGGCTGGCGTTTTAGTCAGGGTTTCATTGGCTCAGTAATCATATTTCCCGTTTTTCATTGTCAGGTAATTATTTAAAATTCAGTTAAAATAGGTTAATAAAACATGCTTTTTAACAAAAGATGTTGGTCTGGTAATAAAATTAATTTACTTTTATTCATCAGATGATATGATGTAATATATGCATACAGAACCTGTAAAAAAAAATTCGCTGAGTGATGTGGTTGCAGAAAAATTGCAACAACACATTGCCTCAGGAAAATTTAAAATAGGCGATCAATTACCCACTGAGCCCGAATTGATGGAATATTTTTGTGTAGGCAGATCAACCATTCGGGAAGCCATCCGAATACTTTCTTATTCCGGAATTTTAAAAGTTCAGCAGGGTGTAGGTACTTTTGTTGCTTTAAAAAATGGAACACCTGTGCCATGGTATCATCGCTTGCAGTCGGCACGAGGCGAGGAGCTAAATGAAGTAAGGCAATTACTGGAACTAAAAATTGCAGAGAAAGCGGCTATTTACAGAACAAGCCGGCAAATTAACTGCATGCGTAAATATTTAAAAGAACGTTATAAAGCAGCTATTGGGAATGATGTTGCAAAATGTATTGACGCTGATATATCATTCCATCTTGCCATTGCTGAAGCATGTAGTAATGAAATTTTATGTGATTTGTATAAAACAATAGCCGCCCAGCTAAAAAATTTTTTTCAGGAAGTTTTTGTTGATACAGACTTGTTTATGCTAAAACAAGACTTGCATGAAAAGTTATTACAAAGCATAATTGATAGAGATGCAAAAAAAGCCTGGCATTTTGTGGCTACAATTACAAGCCAGGAAAATGATGAATAAAAAATGTGATTCATTAAAGGTTAATTTTTAGGAATGAATAAATTTTAAGTGTTGATTAAATTGATAATATGGTTTTAAACTATGCCAAATGTGTTTTTGTGTTTTTGTTTTTCAGTTTGATATTGACAATTCAGTTTTCTAATGCTCAGCAACAACCATTATTGTTAAGTGAAGCAATCCATTCCGGGTTAAATAATTATCAAACTATTAAAGCAAAGCAGCACTACTTAAAAGCTTCCAATTATTTATTACAAAATGTAAAAAATGATTACTTGCCTAATATTTTGGCAAGTATGCAGCAGAATTATGGAAGTATTAATGGTTTGTATGGGCCCGGTGCACCTTATGGCGCTTTTGGTGTTTCATCAGCAGGGCCTGTATTTAACAGCCAGCAATGGAATGCAGCTTTTGGATCATTGTATTTAATTTCTACTAACTGGGAGGCATTTACGTTTGGCAGAAAGCAATCCCGCATTGCAGCGGCTAATGCAGTGGTACAAACAGATTCTGCTGATGTTGAACAGGAAAAATTTGTGTTAAGTGTAAAAGTGGCAGGAGCATATTTTAATTTATTAACAGCACAGGGTTTGGTAATCGAAGCACAGGCAAACTTAAACCGGGCAGATACTTTTAGAACTGCCGTATTGGCAAGAACCTTGAATGGACTTAATCCCGGGGTTGATTCTTCTATTGCCAATTCAGAATATTCCAATGCATATTTAATTCTCATTGATGCTATCTCTAACAGGCAGCAGGCAGAAAGTACATTGGCACAATTACTCAATCAAAAACCTGAAACATTTTTCTTAGACACTTCTTTTTTTAATCGCATTCCTCAAAATTTTGTTTCATCATTTAATATTACTGCTAACCCACAAGTAAAATTTTTTGAAAGTAAAATTCGGCAAAGTGAAATGCAGGCAAATGCAATTAAGAAAAGCATCCTGCCCGGTATTAATCTTTTTGGTATTTTTCAAACAAGAGGTTCTGGTTTTGGCAGTCAGTACAGCGCTGCTTCGCCCAACAATTACTCAAAAAGTTTTTTTGATGGCATTACACCACTGCGCTCTAATTACATTGCCGGCTTATCGTTGGCATTTAATATCATGAGTATACCTAAGATAAAACAACAGGTGAATGCACAAAGAGAATTAACGGAGACATATAAACAGGAATATGATCAAACTTATACGCAATTGCAAGATGCTTTAATACTGGCAGATCAGCGTATTCAAAATACATTGCAAAGTTATCGAGAAGTACCTATTCAATTAAAAGCCGCACGTGATGCTTTTTTGCAAAAATCTGTACTATATGAAAATGGGTTAGCTACCATTATAGATTTGCAACAGGCATTGTATATTGTAAATAGGGCAGAAACGTCTGCAAAACTTGCATGTATTAATATATGGCAGGCACTCTTACTAAAAGCAGCCGCTTCGGGAGATTGGGATTTACTAATGCAGCAAATAAAATAATTTATATTAATGTATTTCAACTATTAAAGCATGAATTTAATTAGAACCGCATTAAGAAAACCCATTACTATTTTAGTACTGGTTGCCGGTTTATTCTTTTTTGGTATTAGGGCTATACGTACTATAAAAATTGATATTTTCCCAAATATTGATTTACCCGTTATTTATCTTTCTCATCCTTATGGTGGTTTTACTCCCGATCAAATGGAAGCTTACTTCGGTAAAAATTATGTAAACCTTTTATTGTATGTATCTGGTGTAAAAAGTATTGAAACAAAAAACATTCAAAGTTTAACCCTTATTAAATTAACGTTTTATGAGGGAACTAATATGGCTCAGGCGGCAGCTGAAGTAACTGCATTCAGTAATAGAGCACAAACCATTTTTCCACCCGGTACCAATCCACCTTTTATCATTCGATTTGATGCTTCTACCTTACCCGTAGGGCAATTGGTGTTAAGCAGTAAAACGCGCAGCAATAACGAGTTACAGGATTTAGCAAATGTTTATATCCGTTCAGGTTTCAGTTCAATTCCGGGGTTAGTATCACCGGCTCCATTTGGCGGTAATGCCCGCACCGTTGTAATAAAAGCAGATCCGGCATTAATGCGTGCCCATAATATTACACCCGATCAATTAGTGGCTGCGCTAAGGGTGAATAATCAGTCCATTCCATCCGGCAACGTGCGTATTGGAGATAAAAATTATTTTACACCCATCAATGCAACCATTAATACGGTCAAAGATTTTGAAGACATTCCTTTATACACCGGTACTGCAGAAAATATTTATGTAAAAGATGTGGCAACTGTAGAAGATGGGGCCGATGTTACGGTAGGATATGTTTTAGTAAATGGGAAACGTTCTGTTTATCTGCCCATCACAAAATCAGCCAGTGCCTCTACGTGGGAGGTGGTTCAAAATTTAAAAAAGGCATTGCCGCGATTCCAATCGTTATTGCCGGAAGATGTTCATTTAACGTACGAGTTTGATCAGTCAACTTATGTAATTAATTCCGTTAAAAACTTATTAAGTGAAGGCATTATTGGTGCAATTTTAACTGGTTTAATGGTGCTGTTATTTCTAGGTGATCCTCGTGGTGCACTGATTGTAATTTTAACTATACCCACCTGTATTATTTCAGGCGTATTATTTCTTTCGCTATTTCATCAAACCATTAATATCATGACTTTAAGTGGCCTGTCATTGGCCATTGGTATATTGGTAGATGAATCAACGGTTACCATAGAAAATATTCACCAGCATTTAAGTATGGGTAAACCGAAAGCATTGGCAGTATGGGATGCATGTCAGGAAATTGCATTTTCTAAATTACTCATCCTGTTTTGTATATTGGCAGTGTTTGCTCCGGCTTTTACCATGAATGGCATTCCCGGTTCTTTATTTTTACCACTTGCATTAGCCATTACATTTTCAATGGTTACTTCTTATATCATGTCACAAACACTAGTGCCGGTGTTAGCCAATTGGTTCATGAAAGATGATTACCGGCACAATGATTCAGCCAAGCGTACTTCATGGTTTAAAATAAAAAGAAAATCTGATGCAGAGCAGTTCAAAGCTGCTGCTATTACACCTGAGTCTGAACAAAATACCTGGCAGCAAAAAGAAATACTAGCTACCAGAGCAGATTTTAATAATGATGGAAAAATTACTCGATTTGATCGATTCAGACTTCAGTTTGTTCAGTTTTTAAATAGTTTGTTGCCTTATAAAAAATGGATTACTGCTGTATATATTGTTGTGTCTGTTGCATTAGCTGTTGGTTTATTTTCTTTGATTGGTAGAGATGTATTGCCCAAGGCAGATATTGGTCAGTTTCAGTTGCGTATTCGCGATGAAGATGGTACCCGTATTGAAAAAACAGAAAAAGATGTATTGACTACTTTAAATGTTTTGTATGATATTGTTGGCAAAGAGAATGTTTCTATTTCTTCTGCCATGATAGGTATTCACGGATCACAGTTTTCAACAAATCCTATATACTTATTTATGGCCGGTCCGCAGGAAGCAGTACTGCAAGTTGCATTTAAAGAAGGATATGCGCTTGATATGGATACATTAAAAGATGCCATTCGTAAAAGAATGTATATGGTATTGCCGCAGGTAAAACTTTCTTTTGAACCGATTGAGTTAACAGATAAAATATTAAGTCAAGGTTCACCTACGCCTATTGAAGTAAAAATAATCGGAAAAAATAAATTACAGAATGAAGTATTTGCACAGCGCGTTATACAAAAATTACAGCAAATACCTTATTTACGGGATGTACAATTAGATGAAGCGATTCATTATCCTGCTATTAATATTCATGTAGACAGGGTTAGAGCTGCACAGTTAGGTACCAATATCGCCGCAATTTCACGATCTTTTGTTGCTGCAACTTCATCTTCTCGGTTTACTGAAAAAAATGTTTGGATTGATCCCAAAACATCTTTAAGTTATTTGGTACAGGTAGAAATTCCGGAAAGTAAAATGTCATCAGTTTCCGACATCAATCAGATACCGTTAGTGCCCGGAAGTAACCGGCCTATGTTGGGCGATGTGGCAACAATTCATGAAGATTCCGTTTATGGGCAGGATGATGATATTGGTGCTATCTCTGCGCTTTCCGTTACCGCCAATATATTTAAAAAAGATTTAGGTACTGCGACACAGGATGTTGAAAATGCCATACAAGCACTCGGTAAACCACCCAGAGGTTTATATGTAGAAACACGCGGATTAAGTCAGGTGCTTACAGAAACATTAGACAGTTTGCAAGGCGGCTTAATTACAGCCATCATTGTCATCTTTCTAATGCTGGCTGCAAACTTTCAGTCATTTAAAGTTTCATTGGTTATTCTTTGTACTGTACCTGCTGTGTTGTTAGGCTCTCTTGCCATGTTATTGCTCACCGATTCTACTTTGAATTTGCAATCATATATGGGCATGATTATGTCCGTAGGTGTTTCTATATCCAATACTGTATTATTAGTTACCAATGCAGAGGCGTTACGAATAAAAAATGGGAATGCAGTATTGTCTGCTGTTGAGTCGGCTACTGTTCGTTTACGCCCAATTTTAATGACCACAGTTGCCATGGTAATGGGCATGTTGCCTATGGCAGCGGGTATTGGAGAAGCCGGAGCACAAGCAGCACCATTAGGCCGGGCCGTAATTGGTGGGTTAGTAGCATCTACTATTGTTGTGTTGTTAATATTGCCTTTGGTATTTGCATGGGTTCAAAATAAAACAACTACTGAATCTGTTTCGTTAGATCCACATGATAAAATGAGTAAACATTATATTCCTGAATTAGATCAAAATACACATGAAAATGATTTGTAAAAAATGGATGTACCTATTGCTTCTGCCCACACTTATTATTGTACAAAGTTGCCATGGTGGGCATTCTGCTAAAGATGCCGGCAATAAAAAAGATAGTAGTGTGGCCCTTACTGCAACACCAGCCTTTGTTGTGTACAAAGAAAAGCTGGATGGTTCATTAAAATTACCAGGAGAATTAATTGCTTTTCAGGAGGTGAATATCTATGCCAAAATTAACAGCTTTGTAAAAGATGTGTTGGTTGATGTAGGCAGTCAGGTAAAGGATGGTCAATTACTGGCAACCACAGAAGCGCCGGAAATTAATGCACAATTATTGGCTGCAGAATCTAAATTAAAATCTTTAGAGGCCATCTATATTGCCAGTGATGCAGCTTATAACAGATTATTAAAGACCAGTAGAACTCCTGGTACCATTTCTCCGAACGATTTAGATATTGCATTAGCCAAACAAAAATCTGATTATGCGCAATGGCAGGCAGCAAAAGCTTCGTACAGGGAAATTTTAGATACCAAAAAGTATTTAACCATTCAGGCACCATTTTCAGGTATGATTACTTTACGAAACGTCAATCCTGGATCGTATGTTGGCCCATCTGGTAAAGGCTCTGATTTACCTATGTTTGTATTGCAGGATAGAAACAAACTCAGGTTAGTAGTTTTAATACCCGAACAATTTTCCCGATATCTTTCTCAGGGAAGCAAAATTAATTTTACGGTAAAAGCCTATCCTGATATTATTTTTCATGCAACTATTAATCGGTTGGCCGGTGCATTAGATACCAAGCTTCGTTCACAGCGTATTGAAATGGATGTATACAATACCGATAAAAAATTATTACCGGGTATGATTGCGGATGTTAATATTCCTTTGAACACGAAAGATTCTAATCTGGTTGTTCCTAAAACTGCTGTTTTGTATGCCACTACCGGAACCTTTGTTTTATGTGTACATCAAAACAAGGTAAATTGGGTTCCTGTACAATTGGGAAATGAAAACAATAGTAAAATTGAAATATTTGGTAACATTTTGCCCGGCGATACACTTTTACAAAATGCCAATGAAGAAATTAGAGCGGGAAGCAGCTTACATCAATTTTTAATAACCAAATTGTAAATGGTAAAATTTAATTTAATGTGTTTAAATTGAATTAGAATGGGTTATAATTATTTTAGCTATCTTTATTGTAATTCAATGCTTATCTGTTTTGAAACTTTGCATAAAATATATGGTAAGCTTTCGTTTTATAATGATGGTGAAAGAAGAGCTGAAAAAACTGGGTTTAAAATATGTGATAGTTGAATTAGGAATGGTAAAAATTTTGGACGATATTTCAGAAGAGCAGCAAAAAATTTTAGAAGAAAATCATTATTGTCCGACAAAACTTAACTAAAAAATCGCTGTAATCCTTTGCTGTAAAGGATTACAGGCTAAAAAATGATTGTTTCAAAATTGGAGGGAATCCCCCATCTTTTGAAATCGGCTGAAATATGGTGCTGTAAAGGGTTTGAACTATTATTTTACAATTTTAGTAGGACAAAACAATGGTTTTTAATTACTATTGCTAATGAAGGCAATGTATTTCCCATCTGGCGACCAGGAAGGCGTATTGATGGTTCCCTGACCTCCATACACATAGGCTATTACTTTGGGTTGGCCGCCATTAACCGGCATTAATCTTAAATATACCTGTTTATAAAATGGGTGATCTGATGGATTTACATCCGGTTCAAACGAAATAAAAACAATCCATTTTCCATCCGGCGAAACATGCGGAAACCAATTGTTATAAATATCATTGGTTAATTGTACCTGTTCAGTGCCATCCGGTTTCATACGCCAAATTTGCATTCGGCCTGTTCTAACTGAATTAAAGTAAATGTACTTTCCACTGGGTGCATATTCCGGCCCATCGTCTAAACCCGGTGTATTGGTGAGTTTTATTTCTTTCCCGCCTTTGGCGGGAATTTTATATATATCAAATTCATTATTACGTTGACCGGTAAATGTTAACCATTTGCCATCTGGCGACCAGCCATGCAAATATGAAGGCCCTGTTGGTGTGATTAATTCAGGTTCACCGCCTGTTGAAGGTAATGTATATATGAGCGAAACACCTTGTTCATTATGGCTGCTGATACCAATCTTTTTTCCATCAAACGAAAGTACATGATCATTGTTATTGTAAATAATACTTCCGGTATTTAAAACTGTAGGCAGTTGAGTAATTAAATTGAAATGATACAACAGCCCATCCCCGTTGTAAATCAATGATTTTCCGTCTTTCATCCAATTTGGTGCCTGTATTGATTTGGGTGAATGATAAATTATTTTTCGTTTTCCGGCACTTACTTCCATTGTTTCCAGATTACTGCCTAAATATTCTTTATATGGAACAAGTAAAGCAGATGCCGGCTTAATGATTCTTACATTGTAAAACAAGGCTTTTTCAAGAATAGCAGGATTATGTGCACAAATAAATAAGCCAACATACACTTCTTTTGCTAAGTTTAGAAGAATAGTGTCACGAGTAAATACGTTGCCTTGTTTTGCTACAGACATAATGAACAGATTCCCTTTTCGTTCCAATTGAATGACATCTACGTTATAATTAGCAGATCTTTTCTCTTCTATATTTTCATTATTGTTTTTTCTAAATTGTAAGGAAGTTAGCCCATCTCCATGCAATGCCGCTGCCACCATGGCTGAAGTACTATCTAAAGTGTTACGCACCATCCATCCTGTTTTTCTATGCGCTTCCACACCTTTCCCTAAAAAGACTACATTGGTTCGTACAATAAAATCACCAGATATTTTTTTCCACAAAAAATGAAAACCATCATGGTTAAACCAAATATTACTCCCAGAACCTGTTACAATATATTCCTGTTGATCAGTTTTATAAATTGCATTTCCCGGCAAAGTATTGCCTACATCATTATTTCTTTCAAATATGCCTAAATGATTTGTTTGCGCCTTACTGTTTTGCAGCATAATGAATAGTACAAAGATGGTGATACATTTTTTCATATGGATTGAGTTGAACCTTCACAAAATATTGATTAGGATAAGGTTTGTTATTATAATGTTGCAATGCTATTGAATGCAAATTCCTCAATTAACAAACCTGTTTTTTAAAGTTAAGCAATTTTATTTTTGAATTACCTAATAGCTAATATTGTTTTGATTTTGGATAAAAAATATTGATTTCATTAAAAGCGTAAAAATATTTCGTAAATAGTTGTTTCGATGCGTTCATTTGTTTTTTATGGAAAAAATATGCTTACTGATGGAGCCATCCATTATCATTCATCCAATCAGAAAGCCGATAGGGCCAGTTTTTAAGTGTAATATATTCCGATCTTTTTCCCATATTAAATGCGTGGCTGCCAAATTGAAACAAATGTATTTCAACAGGTACTCCTGCCTTCCTGTGTAACATCATGAGTTGAACAATTGATTCAGAACAACAGGTATCACCATTCGATGCCAATAAAAAAGTAGGAGGTGCATTGTTGAGTACATATTTAGGTACTGCCAGTGGTCCGGGATAAATTAAAATTTGAAATGCCGGTCTGGCATAAAAAGAATCAATATGATCATGCTCAACAGTATGCCCTTCATTAAAATGATACGATAGCCATGCGGCTAATTCACCACCTGCTGAAAATCCCATTACGCCAAGTTTGGCTGTATCAATCTGTAACAGTTTGGCTTCACTTTTAATGAATCTGATTGCTCTGAAAATATCTTGTTTCGTATTTTCCATAGTGTATGGTGAACCAGCCTCTCTGAACAAACGATATTTTAAAACAAAAGCAGTTATACCCAAACTATTTAAATATACAGCTGCATCTTTTCCTTCTGCATTGTATACTAATGCAGAATGGCCACCACCTGGACAAATGATAACGGCTGTACCATTGGTCATATTTTTTGTAGGAAAGAATACAGTTAATGTTGGGTTGTTGATGTTTTTTACCCACCAGTCTTTGGCTTTTTCCGGCATGTTTTTTAATTGTTCAAAACCGGGAGCACCATTTTTCCATATTGGTATGATGGGATGGTCATCCTGTGCAATTATTTGTCCGAAGAATAAAGTAGTAAAGATAAAAACAATTGGTAAACGACTGTTTCCTGCATTCCAATATTTCATGGCTAATCAATTATTAAATGGAAATAAATTACCGGTATAGGCAATGAAAGTTAGCAAATTTTAAAAGAATAGCAGTAAGATTCTTCTTTTCAAAATTGTACTGAACATAGGTGTGCTGTTTTCCCCTTCTGTGAAATGAGATAATACAGTAAAAAATACGGCACTACTCAAAAAGAGTAATGCCGCATGGTAAACGCTATTCAGTATAACTGCTTCAATATATTTTGATAGTTTTAGTTGTCATGTTCGCTATTGCTATGCCCGTCATTACCATTCCCGCCTTTATCATATCCTTTGCCATTATTGTCGTGCCCATTATTCCTGTTATCATGATTGTTTCCTTTCCATTGATTGTGCATAGGATGGTCTTTGTTTTCAAAATATTTATTATCTCTGCTATCACGGATAATGGGTTGGTTGTGTACATCGCGGTATTGTGCATACCTGCTTCTGTATTCATTATCGTGTAAATAAGGCCTTGGATGATTAATGACAACTTTATACCCATTGTATAAATCATAATTTTGATAACGATAAGGTAAACTACGTGTAGTAACCCATCTGTTGTTTTCCTGATATGTATATTGCTGGTCGGCTACATTATAATATGCACCAATTTCGGGAAAATAATAATTTTCAGCATAATCATAACCGGTTGGCCCCCAAACATGTTGCGTGCCAATGTTAACATTAAGGCTAAACTGAGCCGATAATTGATTAAATGCTAAGGCACTTAACAAAAAGAAAATAACAATAAATTTCTTGTTCATGTTTTTGATTTTAATTGGAATCATACCAAAATATTGAATACTTTTTTAAGGTACTCCCCTGATATTTCTTAATTACGACTGATAGAAATGCAAATGCAATGATGATGCCATAAAAGTAAACAGAAACAATCTTTTACAGTTACACAGTTGGTTGTAAAATTTGTATATATCACGGGTGCTTACACAAATTGCTTTGCTATTGGAGATAATATAATTTAGTGTTGTATTTTGGTATTTAACAATGCATTTATTTTTTTTCATTTGTACGAAAAGCATTCCAGGTATTTTTGCTTTGTAAATATTTGCTAAGTAAGTGAAAAGTATAAATTGGTTTAGATTATTTGAGTTATTGTCATTTTACATTAACAATACTCCGGTAATTTTTCTACGCTCTTAGCCTTCCGAAGTTCAGGCATTGATGATAAATGCGTTTTGTTTTTCTGCAATTCAGGTCTAAAGCTAAGTTACAGAAAATTCTTTTAGTGATTAACTGGTTCATGTGTATCATTTTTATATCAGCCATCGAAAAACTTCCTCTTTGAGTCTGATGCACTGATAGATGATATGCTGCTTTGGCAACCGATACCACAGTCATGGCTATATTAAAATGTGTATGAAGCTTTTGTTCGTCTCTTGCCATACAATCTTCAAGACCTGTATGTTGTTTGCGTCTCTTATCAAAAACTCCACCTGGAACCGCAGCCCATAATACTTACACATCGTCATTGTATCCATTGTTGTATCAGTGCTGATAATAATTTCCGGCTTTTTATTGTCACAGTAGTAGATGAATGCAGCAAGTACCATTTGTTTTAACAGCTTACAATAAACAACACCAGCATACACTTTCATTTGTTCATCGCTATAGCGGCAAGCCAGTCTGCGCTTGTCTATGCTGGTGGTATCTATCTTACCATCATACAATTTCTTCCTTCCCCTGCCAGATTTTTGGGCACCTTTAAATACATACATCAGGTTAGAATCGCTACGGGCTTTGGTAATAATATGCAGCCCTTGTTCAAGTAACGGAGTTATAAATTCTTTTTTCATAAAATAGCCATCCACTGCCAGGTAGCAGGTTACCGAAAGTATATCGTTGATATGCTTTTCTATAACTTCCACATAATGATTCACCAATGCTTATCTTTTTGTTTTAATGTTTTGGGCGATGGTGTCTGTACTGCTTCTCCATGAAGGGCTGTACCGGCAGTTACATCAACAAAAGCAAGACAGCCTATCTCTATATCTTTTAATGCCCGCTGTCTTACGCCGCTCCAAAACATACCCAGTCCGTAAGTTTGCTTCCAGCTTTTCTTAATATAGGAAGGATCGAACACGGCTATTATTTCTTTGCCGCCATCTTTTCGAATGATTTTCTTTCGAACGATAAAAATATTTAAACATAAATTTACATATAAATCATCTTCAATTTTATTTCCAGATTACTGTTTATTTCAAAAGATGCTTTGCTGAATGTTGGTTTGTTTCCAAGACCTATTGATTGATAATTGGAAAACCCAATACCTTCTTTTGGTAAAATAAATCCTTTTTTAATTTTGCCGTTATTATCTTCATCATGCAAAATACTTACTGCGTATTTTCCTGCCGGCAAGTCTTCAAAGGTTACTGAGGATTTTTTATTATCTATTTTTCCAACAATCTTTTTATAGTACTTTTTATAATGTTCATCGGGGAATGCATCTTCACGGTTGTACAACGCAAATACCACAGAACCTCCATTATTTCTAAGATTACTTACTTCAACTGTTAATGAAAAGGTTGGATACTTATAATGTTCTTTAAAGGAAGAAAAAATAAAAAAAGAAAGAATTCCGGCGAGAATGACGAAGTTGTGAATGAATAATTTTTTCATGGAATGATTTTAAAAAATTAAAGTTTAAAGTTTATTGAGATGCTCCCTACTTCTATTGCATTACCTTCTTTAAAGTCTGATGTTCGCATTTTTTGTGTAATGGCCAAATCAAATTTTGGATGTTCATAGGCCGCTCCTGCTTCTGCAAATACATTTAGCCTCTCTATCTGATCTTTGTTTAAAATATATCCTTTATAATCTTTATGAGTTTTCGTAATAAACCCGCCTTGTAAAAGGGCATTGCTTAGTATCACTCTTACGGAAGGTTTCATAAATACATAAAATTGTGTTTTATGGTTCAACATGGTATTTTTTGCGTTATCTTTTACAAAACAATTATTGATCCTGCCCACTTTCATCATAAAACCTGCCCCCATGGCATTATACAAAGTGCCATTGAAAGTTTCGATATTGGTGGAGAATAATAATTTACCAGGCAGGTAAATCATTTCCTTTTCCAATCCAATGTTATAGTTTATAATAATGTCATTTGGAACCTGGTTGGCCCAGCCTTTGGGCCTGGTATAATGAATGAGGCTGTGTACCCATATTTGTGTTTCCTCTGCTAAACTCATGGGCCCCATTACTCCAATAAATATTTCGGATGAAATCTTTAATTTATTAGTATAATCAAAAGACTTCAATGAATGTATGGCAACTAAAGCTCCTGCGTAGGGCCTGTCACCATATTGAATATCTGCTATATCAATTCTAGATGGTGTAAACATATATTGCGCTACACTCCAGCTATAAAGATTCTTATCGTTAGAAATTTTTAACAATAATGAAGAAGGAAACCTTGTTTTCTCTTTTTTAAAAAAATAATCTATCCTTAATCCATTGGTAAAATACCTGTCGGTACCATCTCCTCGAAAATTTAAAAAATCATTGTCGAATGAAATTTTTAATGAATGATTTTTCATGTTATCCTGGGCAAATAAAGTATCACCAAAAGTCATAATTAAAAAGATGCATATTAATTTCCATCTTTTCATATCTGCTGTTTTTTCAGATTGTAATTATCAATAGCAATTCATGAATGATTCAGTGTAAACCTTCTTCATGATGTATTAATTAAGGTTTGCATAGACATTATTACTATTATTTTCTGTTCCATTTTTCCTTTGTTCTATCCACAAAATAATAAACCACCGGCACTATATAAACAGTTAGAACAAGTGAAGACAATAAACCACCTATTATTACCCATGCCAAACCATTTTTCCATTCGCTGGCACTTCCTTTAGCTATAGCAATAGGAAGCATACCAATCACCATGGCGAACGTGGTCATTAATATAGGCCGCATTCTTGTTTTGCCTGCTTCTATTAAAGCATCTTTATAATACATTCCTTTTTCTTTAAGCTGGTTGGTAAAGTCCACAATCAATATGGCATTTTTTGTTACCAAGCCCATCAGCATAATCAATCCTAATAAGGAGAAAAGGCTTAATTGATTCATTGATAAATTGAGTGCCAAAAATGCACCAATAATAGCTACCGGAATAGAAAACAATACCACAAAGGGATACACAAAGCTATCATACAGTGCCACCATAATGAGGTAAATTAATATGAATGAAATGAGCAGTACTGAACCTAAGGCACCAAAACTATCGTTCTGTCTTTTTATATCTCCACCCCATGCCATTTCAATACCAACAGGTAGTGGATTTTTTTTCAAGTAACTCACTACGTCATCTGCTACGGTGCCGGAAGGGCGTCCCAAAGCATTTGCAGTAATAGTAACAGAGGGCTGCCGATCTTTTCTTTCTAATAACGATGGGGCATTTTGCTGAACAATATTGGCAAATTGTTCTACTTTTACCGGTATTCCCTGTGGATTGATGATGTTTAATGTTTTGATATTTTCAAAGTTTTTTCTGTCCAGATTATCTAGCCAAATTCGAACAGGATATTCAGTACCATCCTGTGTTAGAGTAGCATCTTCATTTCCGGTATAAGCCGTTCTTAAATTTAAACCTACATAACCCGTAGTTAAACCTAACCGTTGCATTTTATCTTTGTCGGGTATTACCTGATATTCCGGGCTTCCTTCTTCTACCGATAACTTTACATTGTCTGCACCCGGTATTTTCTCAAGTGCAGTTTTTAAATTGTTGCCCGATTGCATTACGGTTTTTAAATCATTACCACTCAATGTAATTTCTATTGGAGCCGAACGCGGAATAAGGCCTAATGCAGCCATGGAGAAATTGATGCCTGGATAGCTGTTTTGTAAAGCGCCTCGCAATCTTATCATGAAGGCTTCTGTAGATTCACCCCCTCTTTCTTTGGGGTCTTTTAACTGAACCGTAAATTCGGTTTTATTGACTGCACCCACACCAAGGCTGCCAATACCTGTACTCGGGCCACCTATATTACTAAAAACCGTGGCTACTTCCGGTTGTGCAATAATAAAGTCTTCAATTTTTCTGGAAACAATATTGTTTTGCTGAAGTGCTGTAGTTTTATCAAATTCTAAATACAAGCTAAACTTACCCTGATCTCCGGTTGCAATTAATTCTTTGCCAATAATACTCTGTTTCAGTATTACGCCTGTAAATACAAACAACAAAATAATAATACCAACGGTAATGAGTTTGTGATTTAATACCCATACCAGCTGCTTGCCATACCACTGTATAAAATTATCTATTTGCTTTTCAAACCAAAGTAAAAAACGATTGAAGAAGTTGGTTGGCTTCATATCTTCTGCTTTGCCTATTCTTGATGCTAACCAGGGTGTTAGGGTAAAGCCTACTAACAGACTGGTTAATGTAGAGG
Organism: Hydrotalea sp. AMD; assembly: GCF_004100315.1. NCBI lineage: Bacteria > Pseudomonadati > Bacteroidota > Chitinophagia > Chitinophagales > Chitinophagaceae > Hydrotalea > Hydrotalea sp. AMD. Next base: position 78,136 of record NZ_SCKY01000017.1, read on the forward strand.
TTATTACTACAATTGAAAATTGCTTGAGCATATCTGCTACGAAAACCTGCAAGAACAAGATGGGAAGAAATACCACTACATCTACTAATGTGATTGACATTGCAGAAAAACCAATTTCCATTCTTCCTTCCAGTGCAGCTTCTCTCTTATTTTTCTTCATGTCTAAATGCCGCTGAATATTTTCTAAAACAACTGTAGCGTCATCTACCAGGATACCTATGATTAATGACATGGCCAATAAGGTCATTAGGTTCAAAGTGTAGTTCAACAACCACATTACTGCAAATGCCGTAACCAATGAGGTAGGAATGGCAACAATAACAATGAGTGCATTGCGGTAACTGCGCAAAAACAATAGCATAACAACCGATACAAGAATTACGGCAAGGCTTAAATCAAACACAACTGAATTAACTGCTTCAATGGTATTGTTGGTGCTGTCATCTGCAATGGCAAATTGAACATTTGCTGCTTTGTTTTGCTGTTCTATGGTTTTAAGTTTGGCATGAATGGCTTTCGATACATCTACTGCATTGGCATCACCTTGTTTTTTTATTAATAATCCAATGCCATTTTTACCATTATATCGGTTAACAGAGGTAATTTCTTTAATGCCATCTGTAACTGTGGCTACATCTTTTACATAAACAGGATTGCCTGGAGAAGGCATGGTAATTTGTACATTTTTAATATTTTGTATATGTGAAAATTTGCCAATTACCCGAACCGAATTACTAAGTGCATGTGTTTGAACCCTTCCAGCAGGAATATCTAACCCTGAATGATTAATGGCCTCCACTACCTGCAGCAAGGATACTTTGTACAGTTTTAATTTATCCTGATCTGCTTTAACTTGTATTTCACGTTCTTCTCCACCTAATATCGAAATATCTGCAACACCTTTTATTTGTTGAATTTGAGGCAAATAATCATCTTTCATTTTTTGATAAAATACGGTAGCGGGTAAATTACTGGTAGCGCTGATTTGCATAATGGGTAAATCGTTAGGAGATACCTTGCTCATTTCCGGACTTTGTACATCTTGTGGTAAATCTTTTCGGATATTATCAATATATCTTTGCGCATCCTGCATGGTATTGTCTAAATTTGTACCATATTTCAGGTTAACAATTACAACAGATGCATTGGGTAATGATTTGGTAATCATATAATCTACCCCTTCAAGGTTAGAAAGGGCATCTTCAATTTTTTTTGAAACAGATGTTTCTACTTCTTCCGGCTCTGCACCCGGGTACATCGTTTTTATCACTACTACCGGCTGATTAAAATCGGGCATGAGTTCATAACTCAGATTTTTAAAACCAATGATGCCTAATAGTGTAAATAGCCCAAATAACACAATAATCAGTGATGGGCGTTTTATGGATATTTCTGTTATGTTCATGATCAATTACGAATTAAAAATTACGAATTGCAATTCTTTATAATGATTTTTTTTGTAAGAATGAACAGATTTTAGCTGCAATACTTAAAAAAGGTTTCAAATGCACGATGGGTTAAATACTTTGTTTCATATTTATTGAACTGCTTTATTGGTAAATACCTTCTCTTGCTTGTTTATTTGCAATTCTCTACAGGTTAAAAAAACTATTATCAACAACACTACAACAGCTGCTTTCCGGCATTAATAGTTGTTTCGACAAAACAATTTTTTGCAGATCATCAATTATACTTTTATATAAATTCATTATTCTGCTTTCGGTGGCAAATAATTTTTCCTGAATCATATAATTATTATTTATTTTATTTATTAATTCGTAATTCTCAATTTTTAATGATGAATTGAAACATTTGCTCCTTCATACAGGTTAATGAGTCCACTTGTAATAACGATATCTCCGGGGATTAAACCATTAGCAACAATAATTTGGTTATTGTTTCTGGAAGCAATAACGATATTTTGAAGAACTACCTTGCCATTTTTAACTACATAAACCTGCGGTTGAATATCAGAACCAACAACTGCATTACCCGGAATAACAATGGCAGGTTGTGGGAAAGCATTGTTGATGTAAACTTTTCCAAACATGCCCGCTTTTATTTTAAAATCAGGCGTATTATTCAATGTAAACTGAACCGGATATAAATTGCCGACTCCACTTTTACTACCAATAAGGGTAACCTTACCTGATAGGTTTAATTCAGGAAATATATCTGCCTGAATGGGGTAGGTATTGTTGGTTTTAAAAAATGGTAAATCATTTTCAGGAACATTAATGGTAAATTTTAATCGTGAAAGGTCTGTGATTTGTAGTAAAGGCATACCCGGTGCAGCAAATGCTCCAATTTCATTGAACTTCATGGTAACAATTCCATTGAATGGGGCTCTGATGGTTGTCTTTGCTATCTGTTCCAAAAGAGTGTTGCGTTGTATTTTGGCAGATTGTAAGGCCAATTGTACTTTTTCTAATTGTATGCCCTGAATGGCATCGGCATTTGAGAGGATGCCATATCTTTTAGCATCGTCTTCCAATCCTTTTATTTGCACTTCTACTGTTTGTAATTGCAATTGTAGTAGCGCATTATCTAATTGAACAACGGGCTGCCATTTTTGTACATAACTTCCCTCATGTACTTCAATGGTATTGATTTTACCCTGCAGCTCAGAACTGATTTTTGAATCCATAAAAGCATCAAAATTTCCGGTATAACTCTTTTTGATGTCTTCCTTAGTCAGATGCACTGTATCTGCCAGTACCAGAATTGGCTGTTCTTTATTATAATGATAGATCTTAGCTTCCGCAGTTTTTTTATTACTCATTAATTTGGCAATTACAATGGCTGTAATGGCAAGAAGCGTAATGGCATAAAGTATTTTTTTCATTTTTAAAAGATTATTTATTTAGAAGGTTTCCGGTTAGTTTTTTGTTTTCTAATTCTGCCCTGCTTATAGCAATGAGTGCATCTATATAATTTTTTTGTGCCTCTCTCACAGCATTATCTGCCTGTAATACATCTGTTAATGTGGCTATACCTTCTTTTTTTTGAAGCAGGGTATTGGTGTAAATATTTTGTGCAAGATTGATTTGTTGTTGAATGGTAACAAGATTCCTTTTGGCAATATTTAACTGGTAAACGTTATTCTCTTTATCTACTTCATTTTTGTCTTTTATCATGGCCAATTTTGTATTGGCTTTTTCAATTTCAATTTCCTTACCCTTAATTTTTTTCTTAACACTATTACCAGTATATAAAGGCAGTATAGCCTGCACTCCGGCATACCCTAAAGGATAAAATTTTATAAAATCATTTGCGCCAGTATTGGCGAATCCGGTAGTGCCATAAAATCCGTTCAAATTGATGATGGGAAGTTTAGATTTTTGCAGTGTGTTTTTTTCTGACTGTAAAAAATTTATTTGCTTTTCTGCTAATTTAACTTCAGTAAGTGCATCATCTTTTTGATGACTGTTTGTGTTACTGTGCGTATGAGGCATTATATTGATATTTTTTTCCGGTGGAAATCCAATTAAAAACTTTAAAATATTAATTACCTGTTGGTATTGGCTTTCAACTGTTTCTTTTTGTGTTTGTAATTGGGCCAACTGTAAATTAATTTTTTGTACATCGGTACCCGTAGCCATTTTTTGCTGATATAGCAATTGCATGATACTTAATAAGTTCTTACTATTTACAATATTGCTGTCAGTAAAGGATAGTTGGCTTAATAAGACTTGCGCATTGTAATACACATTCGATACTTCCATAACAATATCTTCCTGCGACTTTATTTTTTGAAGAACGGCTATTTCAGTGCCGGTTTCTATAGTAGAAATGGTAGCTTTTAATGCCGGATTGTACAGCGGATAGCTAAGTTGAACATTGGCATTGATATTGTTCGGCACACCGAATTGTGCTTCTTTATAAGTACCGGCCGGGCCGCCAAATACGCCTGCAGGTAGCAACTGATAAGGAAGGTTTATATAATAACGGTAGTCGATAACAGTATTTATTTTTGGCAGTAAGTTTGATTTAGCTTCTTCAACTTTAGCATCGGTCTGTTTTATATCATAGGCTGCTATTCTTACAGTATAATTATTTTGGATGGCAGAATCAATACATTGCTGAAGACTAAGTACCTGACTGAAGCTTTGTGCCGATAGCATCTCCATTAGTAATATGAATAAAAATTTTTTCATGATAGTATTATTTAAGTGAATATTCACTAACTTTATTTTAAAAATTTTTTTTACTTTATAATTAATAAATTACTGTACTCTATGGCTGCTACCCAATGTTTCACCATTGGTTCTATGTTGTTATAGTCACCCGGTAACAGTATTGTTCTGATACCTTTTCCATTTTCAAAAACTGCTTTACCTGTAATGCAAACTAATAAGGCGGGCACTTTACTCACATGCGCTTTTAATTGTTCATTTTGAAAAATCTGCAAAGCAGTAACAACTCCTTCCTTGCCTTTAAAAAGTGAGATAGCACTAACTGCTTTTTCTTCCGGATGTAATTGCTGAATGTTCATTTAGTATTTTTTTAATTTTTGTTCATGGTAACCACCAATAACCCTCTTATTTCGTTAATGGCATATCCCGTTGCTTTATCGTTTGGATATAGTTGATTGATTTCTTTTAAAGTGTTTGCATTAATGTCTGTTCCTTTTTTTCCATGGCATTGCATACATAATGCATTGGTTACAATAGAGTAGTACCCAACCATTTTACCATTTAATTCAACGAGTTTTGGTTGGGGTGTTATTCCTTTTGCTATGTTCATTTTCAATAATTCAATCTGTTCTCTTTCACTTTCATTGGCTTTGTTGGCAGGATTTCAGTTTTTGTCGGAAACTCTTTTAAGTTCAGCATTTAATATTTTTGACATACTATCTGTATTAGGATATGCTTGTGTATTACAGAACTGTATGGCATAGGCAACACCTCCCTTGTTGATTGCATCTGCAAGATTTCTTGCCAGCACCAACTGCGCTTCTGCTGCAATTTTCTTTCCAATAGCAGTATAATTGGGCCTGCTTTTTATATGTATTGCTGTATCGCCTGTTTCAATTGTATTGTTGGATTCCTCCACATGTTTTTCATTGTTCATACAACCAATCAGAAATAACAAAGCTATTGCAATATAAATATGTTTATTTTTCATATATATAATTTTTCTTGTTTAAGAAATAAGCAAACGCTGCAAATAAAAGTGTTACAATGATTCTGAAAATCAACGCACCGATAGTTTTTGTTTTATAAATACCACCGGTATTGATGTATATCAATAATCCGATCAATGCAATAAACAAAACAATTGCTGCAATTATGATTAGTGGTATAGTCCATTTTTTTGATTGAAAAAAACCGTAAGCAGCTAACAGATAAAGTACACTACTAATGAAGTTAGACCATACTACAAACAAAACATAATTACCTTCCATTGCTCTAATACCGAATAAATCAAAAATCACAGAGATGCTAAGAAATAAAGTTAGCAAACCAAATCCGGTTAGCATAATGGTAAATACATAAAAAAGATATGTTTTCATTTCTTTTTAATTAAAGTAAGAATAGATTGTAACATATTATCGCCATTCCTTTTTATATCGAATTGAAAATCTGCAATACGCCATTTAAACATTTGTAGCCGAAAAGTACCCATTACAATGTGCATCAATTCTTCAGTTGTAATAGCATTGGTAAAAATCCCTTTTTGCTGTCCTTCCATTATAACAGGCATCAAATGTTTCATTTTTACCTGCATTATTTTAGAGATAGCTTCATTGATAGCTTCACTTTCTTCCATTAGCCCATCTGAAAATACTGCCACTACGAAGTGAGGATTTTTCTTGAAAAATAAAAACTGGCTTTGAAACAACGCTATGAATTTTTCTTCAGGCTTTTGTGTTGATAGAATCACTTTGCTTAAACGTTCATCCATATTCTCCGCAAGATATTCAAGCATGGCAATGATGATTGCTTCCTTGCTGGCAAAATGGCGATAGATGGCACTTTCGGAAAATTGCATTTCCTTAGCCAGATTTTTAATGGTTAGTCCGCTTACACCGGAATTTGATAATATTCTGCCTGCAGCTTCTATGGTTTCTTTTTGTCTGTCTGAAATTTTTTCTGCTAACATTTTATACCGCTTTTATGATTTTCATTTTTATAAAAAGAGATTCCAATCCAGATTACAGAGGCTGTCATAGCAATAGCGCCTATTAATATCAAAGCCGGAGGCAAGCCCAGATATTACTTCAGATAAAATACCAATTGGCATGAGCAATCCTGTTAAAGCAAACCAGGAGATGACTTTAACATTTTGAAGTTGTTTGCTAAAGTGGAGTAATAAATAACCGATAAGAATATTTAGGAACGCAAACAGATTGCCGTGAACATGGGCCAATCTTGTTTCAAAATGCTTTCCTATACTATATGATGAATTCACACACTCTACTTTACCCGGTGCGAAGTCCCTTAAATAAATCAAGAGAAAACTGTATGCCATAAAAAATCCCATTACAAAAAAATCGATGGCTATGTTATTTTTTCCGTTCATGATTTAAATTTTAGTTTGTGAATATTCACTTACAAAAATAATAAAAAATTTGAAATATCCAATTTTATTTTAAATGTGTAGCATGGGACTTTTGTGGGTAGGAAATGTTTTCCTTACAGACCTGCTATTTGATTAGAATTCAGATCATTAAATCATGACGTCATCAATAGATTGTAAAAAAAGCAGCAGGTGTTATTTCAGTTGTAGATTGCTTTTATATAATTATATATTACATATGGGTAACAACAAAATGCAAGCATCATTTTTGTAGTAAGTCAGCTGATTTTACGATAAAAGCAACAAAAAAATGATTGAGCCTGAATTTTATTTGAAATAATAACGGTAAACATCCAAATGTTTATCAATTTTATCAAATGTGTTTTTTGCTAAAGTAGTATCTGTAATTGAAATTAATGTGTTGCTTTCATTGATAAGTGGTTCTAACCAGTGGTGCAGGGCTTCATGTTCCGGCCCCGACATTCTGCATTCCTGTATCATTTTGTTTAATCCATTCGTCAAATCTTTGCATAGTATTTGATATTCTTTTAAGATGGATTGGGTAATATTTTAATAGGATTAGGTAGAATAAACGCGAAGGGATTTTAGATAATTGTAAGGATGTGGAATTTGATTCATCAATCTTTCCACTACATCATTAAATAGCCACTTACGCATATTCCTTTTATTAAATCGATATTCATATTCATCACTATAAGCAAAC
>NZ_SCKY01000036.1:0-14431 GCF_004100315.1 Hydrotalea sp. AMD
CACCATGGATTGGGCAGGGAAGTATAACTTCTATATATGGTATTGATGTAGCGAATGATTACAAGGCAAGTGATGGATGGGTTTTAGTGTATAATAGTTTTGACCCAAATTCTCCTGGTCCGTTGGAAGATCCTTACTTTATTTTGTATAATAGATATCGAGGATTAATGCGTATTTATTTTTTTGTAACTTCCCAAGTTTCTGCTAATTCCGATTATTTAGTTGATGGGCTTACAGCATCAACATCTGGAACTACAAGTCTATTAAACTTTTTGGGTAATGATATTGTCGATGTTTCTCAAAATCAATTATCATATTCACAAATAGAACCAGGTCCACCAGATGGCTCAGCTCCATTAGGAACCAGAAAGTGGTACATGCTACAATATGAATTGGCCTATGATCCCAATTTAGCGAACTCAAATTATAACAATATTCAATTGAGTTGGTACACCAATTATAATAGTATTTCTAAAATATCATTGGGTGGCCCATTGATAGGTAGTGTGAATGGTACTGTTGGATCTTCTACGTCTAATATTAGTTCATCTCTTTTAAATGGATTAAAAGTAGTCACAACAGCAGGTCTTTCTTTGGCAGGTAGTTCTTCTGTAAATAATGCCAGCGGTAATTTTTCTGCAGTATACCCAATAGTAAATCCAGATGGGACAATACAGGGATACACACCTACCACAATTAACAATAAATTAGGATTGTCAAATGCAACTTTCACAGCACTTCAGAGTGGACTAAATAGCGCATTTTCTGCTGCAACTGGCAATATTCCAGGAGCAGTTGCAGGATTATTAAGTGCAATAATAGGCGGAAACAGCAATGCTCAAACAATAAGTTTAACACTCAATGCAAAGTTACAATTGGATGGTACTAGTACAAGTAAAGGTTCTTTTCCCGCAAGTCCCGCTTCTGTATATGTACCTGGGACAATCATAGATCCAATTACTGCACAAGGTTATATTCCATTGTATACAAATAGTTTAGGTATTTTTAATTTATCTTCAAAGCCCATTGTTAATATACATACTAATTCAATTAAAGTAAATCAAAATGGTGGCATATATTATCAATATGATAATTTATATACAGTTAATACTTTTTCAATTAATTATTTATGGAATCCGTCAGTTATAAATTCTTCATCAACTGGTGCTGCAATTAAAAATTTAAAAACTGAAGTAGTATTAATTGACCCAGATTTGTCTGCAAATCCCGTCATTGGCGGAAATCTTGGAATCATAGGAGCTCATACAGTCATTACCGGACCATCTGTAGGTACAACTTATACAGTACCAAGAGTGCAACCACGTAATAATTATGTTGCTGTTCGAATAACATTTGACGTTATACCCAACAATGGTAGTACCCCAAAATCAACAATTATTAAAACCTTTTTAGCCAATTTTGTAAGCAATTAAATTCATAGTATATGAACAAATATCCAATTAAAATTTTACTCTTCTTGTTAATTATTACTGGTTTTTCTTTTGCCTCTTGTACTAAAGAAGTTTCTGCTCCCACACAAGGACAAATTACAGCGGCTAAGCTACAAAAAGTAATGGCAAAGGGGGATATTGTATTTGTATATAATGTAGATGGAACTTCTGCACAAGGGAGCCTCGTTAACATATCAACTGATGGTTACATTACGGTGGCCTATCAGGCTGTTTATGCTACCTACAACTTAAGTTTATTAAAGGAATATTATAATGTAGTGTTAAGCAATGGCAACAATTGGTTTTTATATTTTTAATTTTTCATCATAGCCCGAATATAGGTTTCAGGCTTCAAACAATATTCATGTTTCGTATTTGTTTGGTTATTATAATTTTATGTCCTTTTGTTTGTTTTTCTCAAACAAGGCGTGAAACCATATATCCAAGTACCAGTTATCGTGAAGAAAATAATACATTAATAACCGATTCCGGTTTTAAAATTTATGAAGGCTTAACACTACAAGTGGGCAGCGGTTCAGGTGTAAATGGTATTTATCAGCAGATTAGATTTAAAACACAACTCAATGCCAATTTATTGCTATTTCATGATGCAGAAATGAAAACCACTTATTTGAATCGGGTAAACCCTGAATTTGCCAGGCAGAATGATAAATTAAAAGAGCTATTACATTACGGAGATAGGTTGGTGGTAAAAAAAATAACCAAAAAAGGAAATAAAAAGTTTGGTTATTGGTATTATCTAATACTTAAAAGAACAAACGCACCACACACTAAATTGGTTTGTAATATAGAATTGGCTGTTAACTGTAAAGAAATATTTTTTCAATAGCATTTAAAAATATAACAGCATGCGGCAAATATATATTTTGCTATGCTTTTTTATTATAAAAAGCCTTAATGCACAATATAGTATAGGAGTATTTTCAGGTTATACTAATAATCATTTACAAACCAATATTTCTAATCGTTTGTTTACTGAAAATAAGAATGGCAATAGTTTTAGTACAGGTTTAATATTTAACTATGCATATAAAAATAAAATTCAATTACTAACTGAATTAGATGTATTGCAAAAAAATTATTCATTTGTTCGCAAAGGGATTTACGAAGGTATTTTTGCGAATTACAGAAATACGTATTTGCAATTGCCGGTTATTATTGAATACAAGTTACTACAAAAAAGTAAATGGGAATTATGGGCCGATGCCGGATTCTTTGTTTCTTATTGGGTTGATGGAAGCATAAAGGGTGTAATATCTAATGTGTTTGATAGTTACTATGCCGTAGATGCTACAGGTGTAGTGACAAATTATTTGCGTTTTTCCGATTATTATAAAAAATACACTTTTTCTCATTTAAATGATAATCGATTTGAGGTGGGACCATTAGTGGGTATAACATCAATGTATATACTTAATAACAGATATTCTTTTTTTGTCAATACAAGATTTTACTTATCTATCATTTCGCAACAAAAAAATTATTCTATTAGTCAGATTATGCAGTATAATCAAACCAGTGTAATTTCTGCAGGCTGTATGTTTAATTTTCATAAAAAAAATTGACAGTAATGCAAAATATTCTTTTGAAACATAAACTTATTAATGTTTTATTTTTTCTTTTTATTTTTTCTTCATGTAAAAAAGTTGCATTACCCATAAATAATGAAATCCCCAAAACATTTAGTGGTGTGTTTGAACAGTTTTGGAATAAAATGAATATGAATTATGTTTATTGGGATATTGATACAACAAATTGGAATAGGATGTATCTGAGATATAAGCCTGTATTTGCAAAGTTAGATTTGAATAACGCTGCCGATTTTAAAAAGAGTGTTTCTTTTTTTAAAGAGATGACAAAAACCATAATGGATGGGCATTATTATATTTCATTTATGCAAAATGCTATTATAGATTCATTTGTTTATCCTGCTTATGATAAGAAAAAGAATTTATACGATTTTCATAGCCCCTATGCTTTTTATAAAGTAGATACAGGTTATTTAGATGCAAATTATCAATTAGGTGTTGAGAATACTTATTCATACGGAGGGCAGCCTTTAACTGTTTTATACGGAACTATTCAGCATAATATTTTATTTTTTTCTTGTAATTATTTTTCATTGTCAAAAGCATATTATTCAACATCTGCAAATAAAATTCAACCCATTTTAAATTCTTTTTTCAACACTTTAAACAATTTACCTTCTAATCTAAAAGGATTAATTATTGATGTAAGAAGTAATTATGGGGGAGATTTAAGTGACTTAAATTTTTTAATTGGAAGATTCATTGACAAACCTTTGTTGTTTGGTTATACGCAATATAAAATTGGCAATGGAAAGTATGATTATAGTGCATGGCTGCCTGCTTATATAAATCCACCAAAAAACACGAAGCAGTTAAATATTCCTATTATTGTTTTAGCAGATAATGTTTCAGCTTCTTTAGCGGAAGCTACTGTAATGGCAGTTAAAGCATTTCCTAATTCTGTTTTTGTTGGCGAAACAACGTTTGGTGCAACAGGACCCATTGTTAGTGATAATAATTTATACAATGATGGTAGTTTTACTGTACCTGATTTCATGAGTGTACAAATATCTTCATCAAAGTTTAAATATATTGATGGTAAAATTTATGAGGGAAAAGGAATTGCTCCCGATTATTATGTTGCATTTAATCTTTCGGCTTTACAAAATGCTACTGACAAACAGTTAGAAAAAGCTATTGATTTATTGAAATAGTCTTTCGCAAAAGATATATTTCGTTACTGCATGTGCAGTAAAAAATTGTTTAACATTAAAATGATTCAATATGAACTTAAAATATCTTCCATTTTATTTGTTTTTGATAGCTACTCCATTGTTAATCATGGTTCTTTTTTCAAAAATGGGTTATATTCATCCTGCTGAATTTACAATTAGCCTGTTTACATATTCATTAATTTATCACCCAATTGTATCAGGTATTAGGCTTTATGTGTTAGGAGTAATATCTAAAAAAGACATAATAAAAAATTTGATACCATTTTGGAATTTTAAATTTTACAGGCAATTGTTTTCATGGTAGGTAATTAAAGGTATGTATAGGATTAGTGTTGAATTTTATTTAGTGTTCGTGTACAGTTATATATTTTTGTATGGTGCAATAGGTAGATGAATGCAATAGAGTAGCTGTAACTATCTCCAAAGTTGAAAACAATCCCCATCAAACAAGCCTTTATCACTTAATTTAATATGGGGAATTACCAACAGGGCCATAAAACTAAGTGTCATAAAGGGTGCAGCAAGCGTACTGCCTAATTCATTTTTTACCATGGCATCTATTGCTGTATAAGCAGTTGCTACGGTATAGCCATCATCGGTACTCATGAGTCCGGCTACTGGTAACGGTAATACTTTTGTGTTGTTTCCGTTTACGGCACTGATTCCTCCCCTTTCCTGAATAACCGCATTAATGGCTTTTGCCAAATCGGCATCATTGGTGCCAACGGCTACAATATTGTGGCTGTCATGTGCTACGGTAGAGGCGATAGCCCCTTTTTGTAATCCAAAATTTTGGATGAAGGCTTTTGCTATGGGTGCAGGTTGGTAGCGGTTTATAACCACTATTTTCAGTACATCTTTTTCTATATCTGAAACCATGCATCCATGGCTTATTTTGGGGTATACCCAAATTTTTTCGGTAATTAATTGACCGTCTAATGCCTGTATTACGGGTATTGTATCCTGCTGTAAGGGGTACTCCGTTATTGGGATAGCCAGGTCATTTTCTGTTACAGGTATACAATTAAATTGATTGATGGGCGTAGCCGGAACTGAGGATAACAATGTACGGCCTTGATCTGCAACCAATTGGCCTTTAATATAGGTTTGCAGTACCTTAAAATCGGTAAGATTATTCACTACAATGCAATCAGCCGGATCGCCTACTCTTAATAAGCCAATATTTAACCGGTAATGTTGTACCGGGTTAACGCAGGCGGCTTTAAGTACCTTAAATACATCAATACCTTTTGCTACTGCCCGGGCACATAATTGGTTAATATGGCCAATGGCTAAGCTATCGGGATGTTTGTCGTCGCAGCAAAACATCATGTTTTCATAATGGGAATGCATTAAATCAATTAATGCTTCAAAGTTTTTGGCAGCGCTGCCTTCCCTAATCAATATTTTCATACCATAGTTCAACTTGTTCAATGCTTCTTCTACCGTAAAACATTCATGGTCGGTACTAATGCCGGCAGCAATATATTGTTGTGCCGCAGTGCCCATTAAACCGGGTGCATGGCCATCAACCGGTTTGTTAACAGCTTTGGCAGCAGCAATTTTTTTCATTACCTCTTCATCGCCGTGCAAAACACCCGGGAAATTCATCATTTCACTCAGGTATTTAATATCATCGCGTTGCAGCAAGGCAGCTACGTCAGTACTATTGAGTGCAGCACCTGCAGTTTCAAAGGTGGTGGCAGGCACACAACTGGGTGCGCCAAAGTTGAAAGAAAAGTTAGTTTGTTGGCTATTCGCCAACATAAATTCAACGCCTTCAATACCACATACATTGGCTATTTCATGCGGATCGCTGATGGTGCCCACCGTACCATGAACAACTGCTAACCGTGCAAATTCACTGGGTACCAGCATACTGCTTTCTACATGCACATGGCTATCGATAAAGCCCGGTAAAATATATTGATCGGGTACGGATGTATGTTTTGGCAATGCTTCAATAGCAGCAATCCAGCCTGCATTTATATGTATTGTAGCGGGATAAATTTGTTGCTTCCAGACATCTACTAATTGTCCGCTGATAGTATATTGGTTTTGTTCCATTGTATTTATCATCTGGTTTTAAAAAATGTTGTGTAACTGCTCATACACAACATTGAGGTTGGTGTAATAGGTAAATTAAAAAAATATTATTCGTCCTTCAACAAATCGGGCCGTTTTGCTTTGGTAATAGCCAGTGCGGCTTCATAGCGCCAGGTTTCTACTTTTTTGGAATCGCCCTGCAATAAAATATCAGGTACCTTCCATCCATTAAAATCTGCCGGTCGGGTATATACCGGGGGCGCCAAAAGGTTATCCTGAAAAGAATCGAATAAGGCTGAAGTTTCATCATTTAAAACACCGGGTATTAAACGCCCAATGGCATCAACAATTACTGCTGCTGCCAGCTCTCCGCCACTAAGCACATAATCGCCAATAGAAATTTCTTTGGTTACAAAATGATCGCGAATGCGCTGGTCAATACCTTTGTAATGCCCACATATAAATAGTAAATTTTTTTGTAGCGATAAACGGTTAGCCATTGACTGGTTAAAAGTTTCTCCATCGGGTGTTAAATAAATAATTTCATCGTAAGTTGTGGTAGTTTGTAAGTGCGTAATGGCATTAAACAGTGGCTCACACATCATTACCATACCTGCTCCGCCGCCATACTGGTAGTCATCTACTTGTCCGTGTTTGTTGATGGCCCATTGGCGCAGGTTATGTGTATGCACCTGCAGCAGGCCTTTTTCCTGAGCCCGCTTCATAATACTATGATTCAACGGACTTTCTAATAATTCAGGTACAACAGAAATAATATCAATTATCATTTTGCAAAGATGCTATTCACTTTCCATAAAATTGTCTAAATCTCTTCTTTCTCTTTTGGTAGGGCGGCCAATTCTACTTAAACGTTTTCCTGTGTGGAATGAAGGAGGCAGAAATGCCGGTTTTTCTAAATCTTCTACCGGTGTTATATCTATATAATGTTTTATAGCTTCGGCATAAGCTACCCGGTGATCTAATAATGCAGTAACTTTTATTATCCATTTACGGGTTTCGGTTTTAATTTCATATTCATCGCCAATAGTAACCGTTTTTGAGGGTTTAACATTATTGCCCAGATATTTTACTTTGCCTTTTTCGCAGGCTTCACTTGCCAGCGAACGGGTTTTAAAAATGCGTATACACCACAAGTATTTATCAATTCTTATTTTTTCTTTTACGGCATCCATACAACATTCATTTACTGTAAGTAATGATGAAGGTAATATTTTTGAAGGAAAATAAACCGGGTAGCATAACATAAAAAAGCGCAGCATTTCGGTGCTGCGCTTTTACACAAAGAAGGTTTAATGCATTAATGTTTTGCCTGATACAATTCTGTATAATATTGAAAGAAATAAGGAATGGTTTCAATGCCTTTATAAAAATTAGCCAAATCAAATTTTTCATTAGGGCTGTGTAGGTTGTCACTATCCAATCCAAATCCTAAAAACACAATTTTTTTATGTAATACTTTTTCAAACAAAGCGCAAATGGGTATGCTGCCACCGCCACGAACCGGAACAGGCTCTTTTCCCAGCGTTGTTAGCATTGCTTTTGCCGCAGCTAAGTACTCAATAGAATCGATGGGAGTTTGATAGGGTTCGCCGCCATGATGTTCCATAGCTTTTACGGTAACACTTGCTGGTGCTGAGCTTTCAAAATAGTGAATCAATGCGGCGGTTATTTTTTTGGATGATTGGTTAGGTACCAATCGTGCTGAAATTTTAGCATATGCTTTTGAAGGCAGTACTGTTTTTGCACCTTCACCGGTATAGCCACTCCAAATTCCATTTACTTCTAAGGTTGGCCGAATGCCGGTGCGTTCAATGGTAGAGTAACCTTTTTCGCCCCAAACATCAGTAATACCTAATTCTTTTTTATAAGTTTCCTCATTAAAAGGTGCTTTCGCCATTTCGGCTCTTTCTGCTTCGCTAATTTCCAATACATCATCATAAAACCCCGGAATAGTAATATGATTGTTTTCATCGTGGCAGGATGCAATCATTTTTGCCAGTATGGTAGCAGGGTTGGCAACGGCACCACCATATACACCGCTATGTAAATCGCGATTAGGGCCGGTAACTTCTACTTCAATATAACTTAGTCCGCGTACGCCCACATCAATAGATGGAGTGTCTAAAGCAATCATTGAAGTATCGCTGATGAGTATTACATCGCAAGTCAATAAATCCTGATGTGTTTCTACAAAAGTTGCCAGATTCGGGCTGCCCACTTCTTCTTCCCCTTCAATAATTAATTTCATGTTGCAGGGCATTGAATTGGTTTGCAGCATGGTTTCTAAAGCTTTTACATGCATATAAAATTGTCCTTTATCATCAGCAGAGCCTCTTGCATAAATTTTACCCTCTTTTATTATTGGTTCAAAAGGTGGACTATTCCAAAGGTTCAACGGATCTGCAGGTTGTACATCATAATGGCCGTATACCAAAACGGTAGGTTTTGTTGGGTCTATTATTTTTTCTGCATACACAATAGGGTGTCCGTTAGTATTGTAAATTGTAACTTTATCGGCACCTGCTTCTATCAATTTTTTTTCTGTTAATTTGGCGCAAGCCAGCATGTCAGGTTTGTGTTCGCTTCTGGCACTGATACTGGGTATTTTTAATAAATCAATCAACTCGTTCAGAAAGCGTTGTTGATTGCTTTCAATGTAATTTTTCCATGGTTCCATATGTGCATTTTTTGATTTTCTATGAACTTTGAATGAAATGGTAAAGGTAACAAGTTAACACCAAAACAATTTGTTAAGTGGTGGTGGGTGCATTGTGTTTTTGATTGGAGAGAATATTATCTAATGTCCAGGTTACTTTGTGTGTAAAAGCATGTTCTCTCACACTGCAATTGGTTTTAATACAAACAGGACAGCTAAAGGGCAGGCAACCATCTGTATGCACAAAGAGTTCAATATCATCTCCAAAAGTGCTAATCACCAATGCCTCCAGTTCGTCTACTTCAGCATGTGCTTCATGTAAATTCATGTACCAGGGCAGGGTTAAATGGCAATCCACATGTAAAGTGGCACCATATTTAATCACCCGCAGGTTGTGTAAATCAACCCAGTTGTTTCTTCTGTTTTGGTTCAGTGTGGTAACTAACTTTTTCAGCAGCTCCATATCTGCTTCATCCATAATGCCTGCTAATGATGCCCGTACAATTTTGTAGCCGTTTACCATAATTACGGCACTAATACCTAATGCCAGTAATTTATCTAACCAAAATAAGTTGGTTATTTTTATAATAAATAAACCAACAATAATAATGATGGTGGAATAAGTGTCTAATTGCAAGTGTTTACCACTGGCTTTTAAGGCTAATGAATTGTTTCTTTGCCCAATATGTAAACACAACCAGCCTGCGGCAAAATTTACAATGGCTGTAATGGCAACCAGTATAATGCCTTTATCTAATTCCTGTACCGGTTTTTGTACAAAGAAACTTTGTATGGTTTGAAAAATAATATAAATACCTGCAGTAATAATCAGTGAGCCTTCTACTGCAGCCGAAATAAATTCAGCTTTTCCATGGCCGTAAGGATGCTCTTTATCTTTGGGTTTTGCTGCAACATATAATGAGTACAAACCAATTAATCCTGCCAGCATATTTACTGTACTTTCTAAAGCATCGGTTAAAACGGCAATAGAATTAGTAAGGTAAAACGCAATTATTTTTGCAGCAAACAGTACTACACTTAAAAGTGTAATGAACAACTGCAAACGATAATTTTGTTTTTCTTTTTGCAACGTATGGGTTATTTATTTTTGGTAGTAGGCAATAAAGCAATACTGTGCTCAATTTTACAGTGCTTTTGCAACATGGCAGCTATACCGCAGTAGGCGTTGAGCGAAAGTTCGATGGCTTTTTTAAATTGTTCGGATGCTTCCGGTGCAATATCAGCTTTGTATAGTAAGTGAATGCCGGTAAATACTTTTGGATGTGTGGCAGTTTGTTCGGCACTGGCCTCTATTTCAAAGGTGGTGAAGTGTACTTTCATTTTTTGTAAAATACCTACTACATCCATACCGCTGCAGGTATTTAAAGCACCCAATAACATTTTTTTTGGGCTCATGCCACTGTTTAAACTGCCATCTGCAGCATTGGTATCTAAACGAACGGTATGATTGTTTTCATCGCTGCTGTTAAAGGCCAGGTGGCTTACCCATTTGGTAGTAGTTTTCATGAACAGTATCTGTTTTTAATGATGATATAACAAAGTATGAAAGTTGGTTTACTGGATGATAGTAGTTTTGCAGGCAGTTATTCAATCCTTCACTTTCTATACTGTAACATTATACAGCACCCTGGTGCTTATTTTCGTATTCTGTTTTCTTTATATGAATAAATTTTCTTATTTCTTTGAATGTCCTGTAATAAAATTCCTGATTAAATAACTGCGAATCACGCATGGCTTTAAAAGTAAGAAAAAATCCAATGGGTATTAATACCAGCGTTGAAAGCCACATACCTGCCAGCGGACTCATTACATTACTCTTGGCAAACTTTTCGCCAAAGGTATTCAGTAAGTGAAACAATACAAAAAATACAATGGCAAATACTAATGGTGTTCCCAGTCCGCCTTTGCGAATAATAGAGCCAAGTGGTGCACCAATTAAAAACAAAACAATACAGGCTACGCTTAAAGTAAACTTTCTATGCCATTCAATTTCATGTTTCAATAAAGAATCCTGCCTTGTTTTATAATCGTCATAAATTAAAGAAACATTATTGGTAATGGTGCCTAACTGGCTCAAACTACGTTCTTCAATATAATGCCTTTCTGAATCGGGAATGAGTTGTTGAATAGAAGCAACCGATTTTAAAAAACCGGTATCGGTTTTAGGCCAGGTAGAATCCATGTATTTGGCAAATGATAAATAGGGATTAATTTCTATTTTAGAACGTTTTAAATAATAGGCCTGTAAATTTTCCAAAGAATCGATGGTGGTATTTAACTGGCGAACACTCAGCATTTTAGGATCGTAAATAAAAGCACTGTCTTTGGTTCTGTTCATTTGAAAAGTGCTTAAATCAAACAATTTGGTATAGGTGTTAAAATGGGTTCTGGTAAAATCGGTTTGAATGGTTTGGCGGGGCCCTTTTTCTTCATAGCTGTAACCATCTTTCAATTTAAATTCTAAAAATTTTTTATCAGGGGTTACCTTCATTACACCGCTTTCGGCGGTAATTAAATTATCCTGCAGGCCATAGGTTTTTTTAAAAATAACAATTTTTTTGATGGTGCTGTCATCGCTTTCTTTCTTACCCAGTTTAATCACGTTCCCTTCAATTTTATTATAAAAAACGCCTTCTTTAATATCAAAAGCAGGTTTGGCCACAATAATATCATATTGAAGCGATGCTAATTTTAATTGTGCAACGGGAATAATATTATTGGCAAAAAGAAAAGCAATACCACTAATAATGATGGTTACAATTAATAAAGGGCGCATAAACCGCAATAAAGGAATGCCGGCGGCTTTAATGGCCACAATTTCGAACGATTCGCCCATGTTTCCAAAAGTCATGATGGAAGAAAGCAGCAGTGCCAGCGGTAAAGCCAGTGGCACCCAGGTAATGGCAACCAGTCCGGTTAAGTAAGCCAATGTGCCAAAGTCAATTCCTTTTCCAACCAAATCATCAATATACAACCAAAAAAACTGCATTACCAGCACAAATAATGCAATTAAAAAAGTGGCCAGAAAGGGGCCAATAAATGCACGTACTACTAAAATGTCTAATTTTTTTATCACAAATTCCTTTCTTACTATTGTTGCGTAATGGCAAATGTAAAACTTTCGGCCGCAGAATTAGAACTGGTTACCAACATACCGTTTATTTTAACAAAGAACCGCATTATTGCTGCTGCCAATGCGGTATTGGGTGAGGCATGCAGTCACTATCTAATTTTATTGCAACAGGCGAAAGATATTCCCGCTGCGGTAAAACAAATTTCGCCTAAAATATACAATGGTGAAAATTATCAGGGATTGCCCTGGGTAATGCTCGATTATCCGCGTTATTTTACCCGGGAAGAAGAGTTGGCCATTCGCAGTTATTTTTGGTGGGGTCACTATTTTAGCATTACGCTGCAAATAAGTGGATTATTTATTGAAATGTTTGCGGCTAAATTACAACAATTAGCTGTAGTGCAAACCGATTGGTTGCTATTGACAGCCGAAGACAAATGGCAACATGTAATTGATAACAGCAATACTACACCGTTAGCTAATATTACATGTAGCGCTTTAATGGAGAAGCCATTTATAAAAGTGGTTAAAAAAATACCTCTTCAGCAGTGGGCAGAAGCCCCCGCTTTTTTTCAGGATTCTTTCGAAGCGTTGATGAAAAATGTGTTCAATTAGCTGCCTAAGCGGTGAAATAACTCTTTAATCTGGTATTCCCAAAGGCGGCTTTGGTCTTTAATTTCATTCTTCTCAGCAAAATCTTTTACCACTAAAATGGTTTGGTTCGAAATTTCTGTTTTTTCAATCCTGAATTCAAAATATTCATTTTTCTCACTATGCAGCCAGTGAAAACGGATAAACTTATCCTGCTCTTTTTCCATAATTTTGGCTTTATCGGGTGTGCCGCCGTTCCAGCTAAAACTATATACGCCATCCCATTCATCCACTTTGTCTGCAAACCATTCCTGCAAACCGGCTGGGGTACTTAAAAACTCATATAAAATACCTGGCGAGCATCTTACGGGGAATTCAATTGTAAATAACTGTTTTTTGCTCATTTCAAATGCTTTACTAACTACTTTGTGGGCTGCAATAATATTAAATTATACATACCCTCCAAATGTTTTTTTTAAAACAGTAAGTTTATTGGATTTATATTCCGGTTTAAACCTACTGAAATAGGGCTTTTAGCGGTTTAAATTCTTCATAATATATTTTTTGGGAGATATGCTTTAAATAAATTAAATTGCTATTTGAAAAATTTATCCGCTCCTCCACCAAAACCAACTTCTTCTATCTAACACAAAACAACCACTGCTATGAGTATGCGTCAACTCAAAATTGCTAAATCCATCACCAATCGGGAGAGCCAGAGTTTAGAGAAGTACTTGCAGGAAATTGGGAAGGTAGAATTAATTTCACCCGAAGAAGAGGTGAAATTAGCTATTCGAATCAAAAACCATGATCAGGCTGCTTTAGAAAAATTAGTCAAAGCCAACCTGCGTTTTGTTGTATCGGTAGCCAAGCAATATCAAAATCAGGGGCTAACACTACCCGATTTAATTAATGAAGGGAACCTTGGTTTAATGAAAGCCGCTCTTCGTTTTGATGAAACCCGTGGATTCAAATTTATTTCGTATGCCGTTTGGTGGATACGCCAAAGCATTCTACAGGCATTGGCCGAACAAAGCCGTATTGTGCGTTTACCTTTAAATAAAGTTGGCCTTACCAACCGCATTGGGCGTGCCATTCAACAACTAGAACAGGAAAATGAAAGAGAGCCTACCCTTGAAGAGTTGGCAGAATTATTAGAAACCGACCTTTCTGAAATTAATGCCGCTATGCAGGTAAATGCCCGCCACATTAGTGTAGATACCCCTTTGGGCGATGGAGAAGATAATACCCTGCTCGATATTATGTACAACCCAAATGCTGAAAGAACCGATATGGCGGTTGAGCATTATGAATCATTAAAAAAAGAAGTAGAGCGCAGTCTCAAAACGTTAACCGAAAGGCAGAAAGAAGTAGTCTGTTATTTTTTTGGAATAGGTACGGAAGAGTCGTTGAGCCTGGAGGATATCGGTGCCCGTTTTAATTTAACCCGCGAAAGAGTGCGGCAAATTAAAGATAAAGCCATTAATAAGTTAAGAAGTACCAGCCGCTGCAAGCATTTAAAGGTTTATCTGGGTTAAAAACACAGTTGCCATTATATTTGCAGCATCAAATTAAAAAGTGAACCGGTAAGTTCACTTTTTTAATGATAAACAGACCATTAATTGATGTATTATGTTTAATTCACTGAGTGAAAAATTAGAATCCGCATTTAAAAATCTAAAAGGCCAGGCACGTATTACCGAGCTGAATGTTGCCAATACGGTGAAAGATATTCGCAGGGCATTGATTGATGCAGATGTGAACTTTAAAATTGCCAAAGAATTTAC
>NZ_SCKY01000071.1:0-2771 GCF_004100315.1 Hydrotalea sp. AMD
AGTGATACGGCTATTGTTATTGATTGGGGTAATACCATTGATGAAGCCATCAACCATCAGGTACAGGCACTTTTCCAATGTTTTCAACAAGAAAAAAAAGATTTTATACGCGATGTTATTCCGGCCTATAGTAGCATTACCATCCTTTACAATCCGGTTGCTTTATGGAAACAGGGAATAGAAAATATAGAGGGGTATGTAAGGAATTTTGTGGAGGGTGTTTTGATAAACTGTACCAATAGGAAGGAGGTTGAACAGCCTATAGTACGAATTCCGGTTTGTTATGATCCGGCCGTAGCACCGGATTTAACTGCATTTTGTGCCGCAAAAAATATTACTGTAGCAACATTGATACAATGGCATAGCAATGAAATATACCGGGTCTTTATGTTAGGCTTTTTACCCGGTTTTGCCTATATGGGCACTGTTCCCGAAAGTTTGGCAATGCCGCGTAAAGCGCAACCTGCCAAACAAGTAGCTGCAGGTAGTGTAGGAATTGCAGGCCGCCAAACGGGTATTTATCCCTTTCATTCGCCGGGAGGCTGGCATATTATTGGCCAAACGCCAGAAGCCCTATTTCAACAAAACAGAAAGCAACCCGCACTGTTGCAACCCGGTAACCGGGTACAATTTGTGCCGATTGATATAGATACTTTTTATTCATTGAAACAAAACAAGAACACGTGTCTGTAGTTGTCATTAAACAGGGAATAGCCGATTCTATTCAGGATACCGGCCGATATGGCTGGCAATACCTCGGCATTAATCCCGATGGTGCCATGGACAAAACTGCCGCTGCCGTAGCAAATATTTTAGTGAACAATTCCCTGGAATGCCCGGTGATTGAAATGAGTTTCCCGGCTCCCGTTTTGCTATTTGAGCAGCAGGCATTGGTAGCGTTGAGTGGTGCCGATTTTTCTGCCTGGGTGAATGATGTACCCATTCCATTGAATACACCTTTTATCATTCAAAAAAATTGTGTGTTGCAATTTAAACAGGTAAAGTCTGGCGCTTGGTGTTATTTAGCTATTCATACTGGCTTTGCATTAGAATCATGGATGGGAAGTTTTAGTACCAATACCCTTGCCGGATGTGGCGGCTATAAAGGCCGCTATTTAAAAAAACACGATGAATTGCTGTTACAGGAATCAATAGATTACAGTGGTTTATTAGAGGGAAAAGATGTATTTATTTTTCATATTCAGGCCGATGCCAAACAATGGTATTTGCATACCGACGCAATACCTGTGATAGTGAGTAAAGATTGGAAAGATTTATCGACGCAGGCACAACAACTTTTTCTCAATAACACCTATACTGTTCAATCCAATAGCAACCGAATGGGTTATTATTTACAAAGTGAACCTATACAACTACATTTGCCTGTTACGGTATTATCTACTGCCGTTACCAATGGCACCATACAATTACTGCCTAACGGACAGTGCATTGTGTTAATGGCCGGGCATCAAACAACGGGCGGATACCCCATTCCTGCAACGGTGTGCAGCGCCGCTATACCTACATTGGCGCAAATAAGGCCGCATCAAACACTACGTTTTAAAAGCGTATCACTACATGAGGCACACCAACTCATGCAGCAACAACAACAATATTTACAGCAACTGCAGTATGCAGCGGCAGCAACACTCAACAAATTATTTACGGACTATGCTATCCATTGATTTGAATTGCGATTTGGGCGAAGGTATGAATACCGATGCCCTGCTGATGCCCTTTATTTCCAGTGCCAATATAGCCTGCGGATTTCATGCCGGAGATGCTGCCACCATGCGCAAAACGGTAGCATTGTGTTTGCAGTATGGGGTTGCCATTGGTGCCCATCCCGGCTTTAACGACAAAGCCAATTTTGGCAGAAAGCCCATACCGTTAACTGAACCGGAGTTATTGGTATTGATACAACAGCAAATAGAAGCATTACAGCAAATTTGCGAAGCAATGGAAACCTCCTTGCATCATATAAAACTGCATGGTGCATTGTATAATATGGCATCGGCTGATGTGGTACTGGCAGGACAGATAGCCAAAATATTGCATACTTTATACCCCAAATTAATCGTATATGCACTGAGTGGCAGTTATTTAATGGATGCCTGCAAGGATATAGGATTGCAAACCGCAGCTGAGGTATTTGCCGACAGAACTTATCAGGATAACGGCCAATTAACACCGCGTTCAGCACCTCAAGCACTCATTGAAACAACGGAGGCGGCTTTGCAGCAAGTATTAACAATGGTACAAAACAGGCAGGTAACAACCCTTTCGGGAAATAAAATATTCATTGCTGCCGATACGCTTTGCCTGCATGGTGATGGGGCACATGCAGTAGATTTTGCTAAAACCATTTATCATACACTCAAACAAAACGGCATTGACATCCAAACCCTCTAAAACAAGTACAGCCATTATTGGTGCGGCTTTTTTAATGGCAACATCGGCCATAGGGCCGGGATTTTTAACACAAACCACCGTGTTTACCAAGCAGTTGGGTGCGGCTTTTGCCTTTGTAATTGTAATTACTATTTTAATAGACATTGCCGTACAGCTCAATATCTGGCGTATGATTACCATGAGCCATTTACGGGCTCAGGATCTGGCCAATCAACTGTTTCCGGGTTTGGGTTATGTATTGGCAGCTATGATTGTATTCGGAGGCATTGCTTTTAATACCGGTAATATTGCCGGGGCAGGTTTAGGTATACAGGTATGTACCGGCTTACCCACCCCCATTGGTGCTGCCATCAGTGCAG
>NZ_SCKY01000018.1:0-82912 GCF_004100315.1 Hydrotalea sp. AMD
AGTTTGAAAAAACTGCTACGGAGAGATTTCTTAAAACTTCCGATATTTTAGATGCTGTTAAAAATGCCGCGAAGTCAATCAAACCTGATAACAGCACTGATCCTAACCTTAACTAATCGTTATGTCTGAACAAAAAAATGAACCAAAATTTAAAGAACAAACAAACAAAGAATTGTTTGAGGAACTTTGGGAACGTGGCTATTTTGTAATGAAACTTACTCGTGACGGAGATGATGATATTGATTATTTAGTGGTGTCCACATTGCCGCCTAAAGATGAAGTTCCTATTGACCACAACGCCAATTAAGGTTGTCGCCTTTTTTCGCATTGTTGTCCCAATACAAATGTTTTTTTTGAAAAGGTTTAAAAATTACGAAGCGTCTAAGCTGACGCACAACAAAGGCAGTTATGTCGGTAGCCAACATTTTTATCATGCTAACGAATACCTGTCTGCGTATGGAATTGAACCAATAAACTGGATTGGAGATGTTTGAGTTTTTTAAGAAGAAAAGACAACTTGAAAGTGTCACTACATCTGCATTGGAAGAACAGCTGGGCGAAGAGCATGCTGTGAATTTCGATGAGATAGTGCAACAAATTTCGCGGCAAAGTAACCGGGCACAGGCCACATTTTTATACAAGCTTGTAGGCGCTTTACAACCTAAGTTACTCAAGACACTGCTGCATTACATATTAAAACGATTGGGCAATGATAAGAATCCTAAGTTCGGATCGAGACTCAATTACATTGGTGGAGAACAGGAAGCCACCAGAAAAAGTGACTCCTAACTGGTATAACACTTTGTATAGAAAGTTTACGAACATTAGAACTGTAAAATTTAAACGTACCACTACCGATAAAGAAATGCTCAAGCTACTATCTGATTTCAGATTTTACACTATCTACACCATTATCGATCACTCTCCTTTCTTCTCAGCAGCAGACAGAGAACTCATTGCCGCTGGAAAGTATACGAGAGGGCAGCTGACTAATGCTCAGCGGATAAAAGATGTAGACGGGGAGGATTACATTGATGAGTTTGGCAGGTACGTATACATAGCAAGCCGGGTAGGAATATCAAAAGACATCGATATGAGATATGGAGATAAACCTGATCCGGAATTATTTCACTTGCAATACATAGAGTATGATTTATGTAATAGGAAACCCAACGGAGTGGGAAGAGGGTTATCAGCCAGGGGGCTGGAATGAGTTTAGAAAATGGATGCTTTCTCTAAAAGAAGTGGAGTTTGATATTGAAACCAATGTTACTAATTGGTGGTGTGATAAAAAGCTTATTACAGTTCAATTTGGTAACAATGATATTCAATGGGTACTTCAGTGGAGTGAGTTAAATCCAGACCAGCAGAAGTTTATCAAACAAGCTTTAGAACATGAACCGCTAATTAAGATTATTCACAATGCTTTGTTTGAGTGTACAGTGATGTTATTTCATGGAGTCCGTGTTATAGGTGTATATGATACCATGCTGGCTGAGATGGTGTTACAGGGCGGAGAGCACAGTGTAGGGTATGGATTAGATGATGTATGTCTTCGTTACCTCGGCGTAGAGCTGGATAAAAGTCAGCAGACAGCATTTGGAGATAACATACTCACCCCGGAAAAGGTTAGGTATGCTGCACAGGATGTAATGTATATGTCTAAGCTACGGGATCGTATCAGACAGTCAGCTATACACGTAAGGTATGACAGCTTTGACAAAGTAGTGGGCCTGGAAAATGATTGTGTACCGGCATTTGCAGAGATGGTATATTACGGTATGGAAATCGATGCAGATTGGTGGTTACGTCTTGCTGATGAAGCTCAGCCACATGTTTTTGCTGCACAAGAAGTACTGAATAACTGGCTAAAAGAAGAACCGTTTCTCACTAAAGCTAAAGAGCTGGGGTACATTTCAGATAGTGACAGAATACTGATTAACTGGAATAGTCCTAAGCAGAAGTCAGCTATATTCAAAGAGCTACTTCCTGAACTACCTGGTACAACCAAGGCTATACTCAAGAAATGGCAGTCTGATAAGCTGAAAGCCGGAGAACCGGTAGAAGACTGGGTGCCATATTACATCGAAGGAGACTTTTCTCCTCTTCAGCAGCATCTCATTTCTACTCAGCGTGAGTGGTTGATTGAAAATCAGTTATTGATACCTGCTGGTACTCCTACAATTAACTGGAATAGCCAGGATCAGGTACTTCCGCTGATACAAGAAGTAGAGCCTAAGATTAAAGATTTATCTGCTGAGACCAAAGGCAGGTGTTCCCATCCGATCGTACAGGATCTGGATAGTTACATCGATGCTTCAAAGCTTGTTACATCCTTTGGAGAACAGTGGCTTGCAAAATACGTAGAGCCTGATGGTAAAGTAAGAACCA
Source organism: Hydrotalea sp. AMD (assembly GCF_004100315.1). NCBI lineage: Bacteria > Pseudomonadati > Bacteroidota > Chitinophagia > Chitinophagales > Chitinophagaceae > Hydrotalea > Hydrotalea sp. AMD. Next base: position 2,392 of record NZ_SCKY01000018.1, read on the forward strand.
GTTTTAAACAGGTGCTTACAACTGGTCGTATTTCTTCTTCTGCTCCTAACATGCAGCAGATACCAGCTAAAGAAAGTGTAGGTAATAAATATCGCAATGCATTTGTCCCTCCTGCGGGTTGGAGCTTTGTCTCCAGTGACTATGTATCACAGGAATTGATTGTGATAGCCTACTTATCTAAAGACCCGGTATGGATAGATGCCTTGAGCAAAGGGCAGGATTTGCATTCAATTGCTGCAGAAATGGTGTTTGGAAAGAAATGGAAAGAAGCTGCTGGCCCTACTTGTGATTTCTACAAATTACAGGATAACGGCACTCCTGCTAAGCAGAAGTGTAAATGTAAGAAGCACAAGTATATGAGGAATGGTGTTAAAACTATCAATTTCGGATTAGCCTATGGTATGTCTGAATTTAAGTTAGCATCTACACTTCGTATTCCTGTGCCTGAGGCCAAGCAGCTTATCAAAGATTATTTCAAAGCTTTCCCCGGCATTGGTAAACTACTGGATTATCTGGGCAGATTTGGAGTGGAGAAAGGTTATATACAAACTATCTTTCCTCTCTATCGCCGTAGATGGTTTCCTTATTGGAAACACTATCGCAGGTTTATCGATGCTCATCTTCAAGGTGCTCAGTACCATGGAGGCTTAGGTGAAATTGAACGGGCTTCTAAGAATCAGCCTGAATTATCGTTATGGGCTGTTTAAATCGGAAGAATTCGGTGAACCCTACGTTGTAAAATATGGGAATACCGAGCCAAGCACTATAGGGTTTAAGTTATAGTGAAGGTGTAACGACTACAAGAGTGAGTCCCAACAATAATCTCTTGCAAGAGCATCCGAGTATCATATAGATCTTTGAATTTAAAGTGTTGTATATCATATCTTTCAGAGTATAATCCTAAGATATGATAACTAAATTATGTACTTGTTGTAAACAGGTAAAACCAGTAGAAGAATTTTATACTTCTGGCTGTAAAAAAGCTGATGCTGTAAAACACTATAAGTCTTGGTGTAAGAGTTGTGAAACTGTTAAACTAAGGTTATGGAGAAAATCAAATCCTGATTTGTATAAACAACAGCATATCAGAAATAAAGAAAGAGTGAATGCTAAAAAAGCTACGAACCCTGAGTATGCGGCTAAATTACTTCAGCAAAAAAGAGACAACTCACGAAAAAATTTTATTTCTGGAATGCTATCAAGAGCAGCTCAGCGTGCTAAAAAGTATAAAGTTGATTTTGATCTAACTAAAGAAGATATTATTATTCCTGATAAATGTCCACTTTTAAATGTGCCATTTAAGTTAGGAGTTAAACATGATTATCAATTAAGTCCTTCTATAGATAGAATAGACCCTTTAAAAGGGTATACAAAAGACAACATTAAAATCATTTCTACTTTGGCAAATACCATGAAAAACTCAGCTACAAAAGAACAACTTTTAGAATTTAGTAAACACATAAATCAATACCTAAATGATATATGATATAGTCTGAACTATATGGAAACATATAGAAATACAGGATAAAGAGCCTGTATGGTAACAAAATTGATACAAGGATCTTCAGCAGACATGATGAAAAGAGCTATTGTTATAGTATACAGATACATTCATTCTAACAATCTGTCGGACAAAGTGAGAATGGTTATGCAAGTGCATGATCAGCTGGATTCTAACGTTCGTAACGATTTTCGTGACGAATGGGCACCAATTCAAACTCGATTGATGGAAGCTGCTGCTAAAGAGTTTATACCTACTGGTATACTCAAAGCTGACACTACTATCACTGACCGGTGGAGCAAATAACAACATATGGCTATAGAAGCATTGCTTAAAGGATTGGTAATGGCAAGAGTAAATCAATCCGGAGTAGACATCAGAAAGAAACAAATTGAGCATCTGCTTGCCAAGAAGCTCAGAGTTGATTCACAAAAGAAGACAAAGAGATATGGCAATCATCAATCGTAAAAACATAACAGCATTTGATCGCAAGAATTACATTATTTCTGTCAGAAAAGACAGGATATATTTTTCAGGCGTAGTCTGTGAGAAATTTAGATTGATTCATGGGGGTCACATCATGTTTAACAACGATGGGGATCACTGGTCATTCTGGGCTACAGATGATCCTGATGGCTTCCGGCTGAGTAGTGAAGGTAAAAACCAGATTGGCCTATCTGTACCAAATACAGCCCTGGCAAGACTCTTTCACAATTCTCTTCAGCGGAAGGTTCCTATACCTTCTTTATTTTACGTTCAGGAAACTAATTCTGAAATAGATGGGTTTCCTGTAGCGGAGATATTAACTAAAAAAACCGTCGATGAGATGGGAAAGGAGTAATTATGATTATAGGATTATCTGGTTATGCTGGATCTGGTAAGGATACAGTAGGTAAAATTATTCAATGGCAAAAAACCCGTTCTGATATTGCTTTATCATCTTTTGAACTATTATCTAAACAAGAGCAGAGTTATAACTGGCAAATCAAAAAGTTTGCTGGACCTCTTCGTAAGGTAGCTGCTATTCTCCTGGGTATGGATGAAGAATTTCTGCACACAGACGAATTTAAGCAGATGGTTTTACCTCAGCCATGGAACAAATTAAAAGTAGTATTCGAAAACGATGAACATCGCAATGATGCTTACTCTGTTGTTCCTATGACCGGTAGAGAATTTCTTCAGCTGTTGGGTACTGATGCTATCAGAGATGGATTACATCCTAATGCCTGGGTAAATGCTTTGATGAGTGAATACAGATGTCTTGATGCCCAGAAAAGAGCTTCAATAGGTAATGTACTTGATTATTCTGCTTGTAAGTTTCCTAACTGGATTATCACAGATATGCGATTTCCTAATGAAATGGCTGCTATAAAAGATAGAGGTGGGATTACTATCAGGGTTAACCGTGGAAAAGCTATTAATCTTCATCCATCAGAAACTGCTTTTGATAATGCTCAGTTTGATTTTGTGATCGACAACAATGGAACCATAGACGATCTTATCAATAACGTAAGAACAATTTTAAATCAACTGGAATATGGAAAAAGTACAAAAGCAGGAACACAACAAAACGGTAGCAGTAGTACAGGCAATTAATGTAGAAATTCATAACAATGATTGCAGGTGCTGTGGCAATGGCAGGATCACAATATGTGAGAGCTGCAAAGAAATGCTACATAGTGGCTACGCGTTTATGATTGAAGTGTTTGATTGGTCAAGGAAAAGTAAGAAGAAATCTACAGGGTATGTGGTAGCTTTTAAAGCTGCACAAGCCTACGAACACGGAAAACCTGGTGTCCCAATGCAACCAGGAATTTATTTCATTCGGGAAACCGATCTTAAAACTTTTTTAGGCGATGGATATAACCGCACTATTAAAACAACCGAGTTCCTCAGTAAAGCCCCAGAGTGGAATGCCTCAAACAAGCACTCCAAGCACGGGCACAGGAATCATTCTCAGCGGCAGTCAGCAAACAGTACACGATCGGTTACTGAATTGGTTTCGCGATCCGCAGGACACTAAACCCGCCGTATTTCGAGGGTATGCCGGAGTTGGTAAGACTACTACACTCGTAGAGTTAGTGGCTACTATTCTCAAGCATTATCCTAATCTACCAATAGGTATGACAGCTCCAACGCATAAAGCTGTAAAAGTGATGCGTAAAAACGGTATCAAAGGAGTACTCTATCGTACTATCCACAGCATGTTAGGTATTAAGGAGGTAATTGATTACACTACCGGTGAGATCAAGTACAAACCTGATACCGCGAATAAACTGGAACCGCCACCAATAGAAGATATGAAACTGCTGATACTGGATGAGACTTCTATGTTATCAGATGAATTGTTTCATTATTTGGTGCCTTACATCAAGAAAGGGTTGAAAGTACTGTTTACCGGTGATCCGGCGCAGATACCGCCTGTTAAGCATGTGGATTGTATTCCGTTCCGTAATGCAGAACACTGGGGTATGACTTCTGTAGAACTTACAGAGGTGATGCGCCAAAAAGATGGCAATCCTATATTGGAATTTGCCACTGCTATCAGAACTGATTACAAATCCGGCAGTTTTACACCTAACCATCATCTGCTTGATAATGGTGAAGGCATTCATGTGGTAGAGCATGCATCTGCTGAAGAAGATAAGATACTGGAAGAGTATTTCTCCTCTCCTAAGTTCAAACAAGATAGTGACTACATGAAAGTCATTGCCTGGATGAACCGGACAGTAGATGGGTACAATGAACGTATCAGATCTATCCTTTTCCGTGACCATGCTCATATCAGTGATGTAATGGTTGGAGAAAAAATGTTGATGGCTCATCCGTTTGCTATCAGCGCCCGGCAACTACTCACTCGTAATGAAGAAGTGGAAGTAAAAGATGTTTATACCGTAACAAGAGAGATAATGACTCACAATGGTTATGGAGTGAAAACATACATTACTGTTACTACCTACATGACTAAGCTTGAGTGGTTTGAGAATGGAGGTATTAAGCTGGCCACAGTGCCTATTTTACATGAGCAGTCGAAAGGAGAATATATCAAGCTGATGGAAGAGTTAAAATCTCTTGCCATTTCAGCCGATCCTGTAAGGCGTACAGCACTTTGGAAACAATTCTACAATGTAGCAGAAATGTTTGCTAAGGTAAAGTACAACTATGCAGTGACAGCTCATACCAGCCAGGGTTCTACTTACGATAACTGTCTTGTGCTTAAATGGGACATTGATTGTAATCAAAACATTGAAGAGCGTAACCGGATACTGTATGTTGCAGCTACCCGTGCTCGTAACACTTTATTCATTGAAATATGAGTAACAAGAAATATCAGCAAATACATTCTGATACTGCTAAAACTATAAAAGCTTTACATAGTTTACTTAAAGAAAATGTAACTGCTGAAGAAGTTTTAAAGTGGATATCAAAATCTGTGGAAGAGGCTTATATACAGGGGGCTAAAGATGCCAAAGGTATCTATACCAGCGAAGGTAAGCCTGCGTATGCTGAAGGTTTTGATTTCCAGGAAATGCAGTTGCCAACTATTGCATCACTTTATGCTAAGGAGCAGGGATTTAAACCCTGATCACTTTATGGCAAGAGGTCCTGTAAAACATACATGTCCTGATATAGACTCAGTAATCAGTAGCATCAAAGAAGCTTATAAAGCTGCAGAAGATGGAAGAAGTGAAGCCGAGTATCGATCTTCTATATGGTACAACTTTGATACTATTATTGATAATTTGTACCGCTTAGATGATAAGTTAGAAGAGTTAAGAACTTCTAATGATGCTTTGAGAAGCTGGGGATCTGATCAGGAAGATAAAGTACACGAATTAGAGAATCAAGTGTACGAATTAGAAACTAAACTAAATGAGCTATTATGACACAATTAGAAATGGTTCAGGAAATTACTTTGGCTCTCGTTTTTGCTGCTATAGCTATAACCATAGTTGTCATGCTATGTGCCTGGTTTATTAAAAATGAAATTAATGATATGGCTATGCTTATAGTGGATAAGATTCGAGAGCATGAGCAAAAGCATACTATCAGACCATTGTTTTCTGCTATAGATATTGGCCGGGAGATTTCCGATGTAATTAACCAGGATGTGGATGATGTAACTGATGGTGAAGTAGTAGATCAAATTATAGAAGTACTTCGCAAATTCAATGTATACTATGAAAGAAGTTAATCAAGTGAAGGATGAAATTCAGCAGCAGGCTCATGCAATATGGACTGCTGCTGGTAGAAGAGGTACAGTATCAGCCGGCACAGGGTTTGGTAAGAGTAGAATTGCTGTAATGGAGGCTAACAGGATGTTTATGGATGGTAGTTTACCATCTATGAATAGTATATTGCTGGTAACCCCTACAGAAAAACTACGAGATGAAAACTGGCCAAAGGAATTTGCAGATTGGGAAGCTGATTATCTCCTTGACAGAAGGTATGTAAAGCTTATTTGCTATGCTTCTCTCAAAAATGAGAAAGGCAATCACTATAAACTCGTCATTCTTGATGAGGTGCATAGACTTACTGATCTTGCTGCAGAAGCATTCAAAAATGGTGAAGATGATGCTTTGACTACTTTCTTTTCTGAGAACTTAGCTGATGCTGTACTCGGTTTAACTGCCACTGTTCCTGATTCTAAGCGTGAGCCGGATAAGGTAAGGATCATTTCTCAAGTTGCTCCGGTAGTGTTTAACTACTCTCTTGACCAGGGTGTAGAAGATGGTATGATAGCTGATTATGAAATCCGTGTTATCATGCACACGCTGGATGCTAAAGAGAAGTACATCCCAGGTGGAACCAAAGCCAAGCCATTTCTTACAACAGAGGCCAGTCACTACGAGTACCTTGAGAAGCAGATTCGAAGACATCGAATGCTGGTGGCTCAGGCCCCTCCGGCTAAGAAAGCCAGTATGGAAAAGCTTGCTATGTTCAAGACCTTTGATCGTAACCGGTTTTTGTACAACCTCAAGTCTAAAACTGAGCTGGCCAGAAGATGCATGAAACACATGCTGGGAGATAAACGTACTCTTGTATTCTGCGGAAGTATAGAACAAGCAGAACTGCTACTTCCAGGTGCTACTTATCATAGCAAATCAGGTAGTGAGGCTTACAGTGCTTTTAACGCTAAAAAGATCAACACGCTTGCAGCAGTGCAGGCAGTGGATGAAGGTGTGAACATTGTAGATCTCGATCAGCTGTTGATTGTAGGCTTTGACAGTAGTGATCGTCGTCTTACGCAGCGTATTGGCCGCAGTCTAAGGCTTCGCCCTGGACATAAAGCCATGATCATCATACTTTGTACACAAGGAACTGCTGAAGAGAAGTGGTTGGAGAAAGCCATTAAAGGTTTTGATCCTGCCAAGATCAGCTATTATTCATCTAAAAATGTACCAGCATGATAAAAATATTTTGTGACTGTTGTGGTAAAGATTACGCTATTGGATATAGTAGGAAAATACTTAGCTCTCGTCCAATCGATAAAGATTTAGCATTTGACTTATCAAAACTTACAGTAGATATAAAAGAGTTATTCCCTACTGTGGAAGATATTTGTTCTGAGTGCATATCTACTATTAAATCATCTATTGAAAAGACGATACATGGAATTAAAGCAAGTAGTCCAGTGGATGCTGGAGAACGGATACCTGGTAGCAATCAAAGGGAAGTACAAAGTAACAGCCAAATTCAACAAGGAGATAACTGGGCAAGAGACGGGGTTAATCGTGATGAATGGGAAACCACTTGTAATGGAGGTTTCACCCCCGGTGCTGAACGCGACCCCTGATTGGAGACAGCTGTACATGAATTTCATTTTAGAAGCTCAGGTGCCCTCTAAAGCTGAAGGTAGAGATGGAGTGTATGATCTTAATAAGTATTCTGAACCTGCGATGAGAGAGTTCAAGAAGATGATTGAGAAAGAGAAGATACAGTATCCTATTCTGGTGAAAAGTACAATGCTGTACTATAAGACCAGGAAACGATACCAGGTAACTGTCAGCAGGTATATCACAGAAGGCTTATGGAGATCAGACTACGAAGCTTTACTCTCTTCAGCAGAATCTGGAACTGTAGAGCAGCACATAAAACAGGAAATCAATGACAACACAGAATTCACCAAGTTCAAACTCGGCTAAGGTAACATGGGAGCTTCCAGATGAAGATGTGGAATGGGAAGAGTTGGAAAAGAAATGGGATGCCCACGATGACGATACTTTTATTCAGCAGATAGTACGTGGTCGGCAAGGGTTAAATGAGGGTTTGGACAATGGTCTGATTAACATCAATAAGTATATACATGGCACTCACCGTGGAAGATACATATTGATAGGTGCAGACAGTGGTGTTGGTAAAACTACCATTGCCGATTTCATGTACATTTTCTCCTTGTGGATTGCCTGTAAAAAACTGGGCATAAAACTCTACATCAAGTATTTCTCGTTCGAAATATCTGCTGCTGAGAAGAAGGCAAGATGGGTGTGTCAATGGATTAAGCGCATGTACAATCTTGATTTCAGCTCTGATTACATCATGGGTCGGATTCCAGGTAAAAGACTTACCGATGCCCATTTTAAAATGGTGCTTAGAGCTTATGGGGTAGTCGAAGAGATGATGCAGGATATTGAGATTATAGATCACATGCTTCATCCTACCGGCATGCTAAACACGCTGGTAGAGAATCACTATGAGAAGATCGGTAGAGTGATCAGGGATATTCCTAAGGAAGGTAAGAAGAAAGGGATGATCAGAGCTTATAAAGCCAATGATCCCAGAGCGCTTACTGTAGCTGTTATAGATCACATGGCTCTTATCAACGTGGAAGCCGGTGCCATCAACACCAAAGCTATTATGGATAGATGGTCGATGTATTCTGTACAGTTAAGGAATATCTTTGGAACTACCCTGATCAACATTCAGCAGTTTTCTACTAACATGATGGGCGCTTATCGGGAACAGCACAAGAAAAGCGAGGCTTCTATCTCTCCTCAGCGGCTGGATTTTGGTGACTCAAGTTATACTTACCGTGATTAAACAAATATTTGTATAGTATCCAATACTGCCTTATATACATTCTACAATGCTATACAAAATACACAGCAGTCACGTAACTCCGTTAATTCAGGGGAAGCCTTAGAGCGAGGTAATCCTGAGCCAAGCCTTTATAGGAATATAGAGGAAAGGTGCAACGACTAAGAGTGAGTCCAGACCGGACAATAATTCTCTCACGAAAGCGGGGCATTGATTTTAAATCAATGAAGATATAGTCTGAACTATACATATAGCGGATAAAAGTATAGAAGTACAAGATAAAGAGCTTGTACGATAACAAAATGGCTGATCTGGTAATGGGATTGGTAAAACCTACCAATTTCAATCTGCCTACATTTCATGGGTTTAACCTGGAAGCAATCGGGCAGTATTTTATTGCTCATTACCTAATGAAGAATCGGTATGGTCCCGCTGATAGGGTTCTCCCGTTATTTGTAAATCCAATAGCCGGTATGTTCTGGGATATGCCTCTCAGCCCGCTGGAAAGAAACAGCGCTGGAACCCTTGTACTTGACTATTTCACAGCAGAAGCACAACGATTGGATAATTTAATAATTGAATATGCTACCAACTCGAAGTAATCCGACTAAAGCGACTCGGATTGGCCCAAAGATCCTGATTTTGTACTCGCTTCCTAAAGTGGGTAAAACAGAAGCTCTGGTGCACTTAGCACAGAGAGAAGATTGTTTAATTGTGGACTCTGAGCAGCCACATGGTACGGACACTTATGAAACCACTGCTATGAAAGTGGATAACATGGCTCAGATTATGCACATTCCTAAACTAATTCAAGAGGAAGGCGCTAAGCGTGTTACCGCTGGAAAGAAAGGAATGGACGTGTTTCCGTACAAGTTTATTGCTATCGATACGCTCGATGCCGTAGAAGACATGGCCGAAGTATCAGCAACTGCCAAGTACAAGGAAAGTACTATTGGTAAAACCTATAAGGGTAAATCTGTATTGGAACTGCCTAATGGCGGTGGGTATTACTACCTACGTAATGAAGTACAGGAAGTAATTGATACCTATGCAGCTGTTTGCCCTTATCTCATTCTTATTGTTCACGTAAAGGAAAAGCTGATTTCCTCTAAAGATGGTACAGAAGTAAAAGTAAATGACATTTCCCTCACTGGTAAGTTGTCATCTATTGTTTGTGCCAGGGCAGATGCCATCGGCTATTTATACCGTACACCAAAGGGTGAATTGAAAGTCTCATTTCAGACTTATGATGGGGCCGTAATGGGTGCTCGTCAGAAGTATCTTGCTGGTAAGGATATTCCTTTCAGCTGGGAAACTATTTACCCGGATGTATTCGGAGAACAAAATGCTCAAGTATGATCTTAGATTTAATTAAACTCGGAGCAGATATTCACCGCGTAAACGTAGAAAAAGGTTTCTGGGAAGATGGTGCCAGTCGTAATAAAGGTGAAATGGTGATGCTTATTGTAAGTGAACTTGGTGAAGCTGTAGAAGCTCACAGGAAAAGCAGATTTGTTAACTATAGATCTGGAGAATTTGCTTATGTAAGTAGAACAGCTATTACTGAAGAAGGTAAGTTTGAACCTAAACTTTGGGCAGAGTGCTTTCAATCAGCTATAAAAGATACACTGGAAGATGAAATTGCTGATACTGTAATTCGTATTCTCGATTACTGTCAAGGGTTTAAAATACCTCTGATTGAAAGAGAATATTGTAAACCGAGTACAGGTAATTTTGGACAGGATGTACTTAGGATAGTACATTACTGTATCTGTGCCTACCATGAAGAAGAAAGTAAAGACTGGGGTTATATATTAGCTGCTATTCAGGCTTTTTGTTCCTGGTACAGTATAAATCTTCTTCAGCATGTGAACTGGAAACTCACTTACAACCAATTCCGGCCTTACAAGCACGGTAAATCGTATTAACCTTATCTCGTAAAATTTTTAATCAACATACAGTATGTTAGATTTCTTAGCAACAGCCACTATTAATGATGTGGCAGAAATTAAGACAGCAGGTGCCAAAGGTGGCCCTCGTAAGCAACGTAATCCTGAAGGATTGGCTATTCGCGTTTTTCGTGATGGTAGCGTATATCCTTCACCGGATTTAGTGAGCATGTTTGACCTGGAGTACGCAAACAAGCCTGCAGAAGGCCAGAGCGTAACAGGTAACGGTTTTGATGTGATTGATACTAAACTGTACCCTACTTTCCAGGTAGGCAGACGTATCCTGATCATCAGCCCGGTAGCAAAAGCATCAGCGAAAGTTGATCTGTTTGCAAGCACTACCTATAATGAAGACAACACTCCGAAGAGCAGTGTATTGGATCAGGGTAGTAAAACTTTCGGATCTGAAGAACTGATTCCTATGATTGAAGAAATCTATGGCATCAAATTCAGAAGAAAAGATGAAAATGAAGGTGCTGAATACGTGGACATGCTGTTGATCGGTAATCCTGCTACCCAGCAGCCCTGGATGTTGCCAAATGGCAAATCCGTTACTTTCATTCCTAAAAAAGTAAGCCGTGGTGCTGATAAAGGTGCTGTAACTACTACTCGCCGTGAGAATCCTGTTTTCTACGCTTTCTTGCCAGCAGAAGTGGTAAACGGTACGCAAGCTACCGCTGAGAAAGAAGAAGTATCACATGGTACTGATGAAGTAGCCAAATCTACTGAAGAAACAGCTGCAACAGAATTACCTGCAAGAACATCTGAATTGCCTGCTGTAGAAGCTCAAGATGGTCAGGAAGTAGATGCTATTGTAGAAGATGAAAATCCTTTTAAGACACAAGGATAAGAGTAGCACAGATCTCTTTTAAAACTCTCAGGGGGAGGGATTAAATTGCTCTCCCTCATTTTACTACCCATTAATTACGCAAGTAAACCAAGATTAATCACATAAACTATAATTGTATGATAGGCGTTGGTATTAACGAAAACGTTGTTATCTCTAAAGTGAGCATTACGGACAACAAAGTATTGGAAATTGAATTGGCCGAAGTTGGTAATGTAGGAGCTAAAAAGAGTGTATTTGATACGCTGTTGACTGCCAGGACAGCTGTTGATCCTGCTGGTAACATGAAGCTTAAACTGTGGCCAACTAAAGTATCTGACAAAGCTGAAAAAACCAGGGAAGAAAAGATTCAGATGGCAGCCAATGACAACATTTCTTTGATCAAAAGGTTGTCTCAGATACTTGAGCAGTTTATGACGATTGATAAAATCGACTTGGACAGCATGGACATTCAGTTTGCCAATACCGGTATTATTGATGAAGCTTCAATGAATGCCCGTTACCTGGATCAGGATGTTCAAAACAAAATTTACGACAACATTGTAAAGCGTTTTATTGAACTGATCAGTCCGTTTGTAAACGATCCTCAAAATGCTGTTCGTTTCAAACTGGTTCGTCAGAGCAAGGATAAGCATTATGCTACTATCCCCAGTAGGTATATTAATGAAAATCCTTTTATCGAATTGATGAGCGTTCCTAAGGAACAAAGCCGTGTCAAGTTCACTAAATGGGAGCTTGACAATGGCTTAAATGATGGGACTCCCGTTCCATCTTCAGCAGCAGAACCTAAAGGTGAATCTGCTGGCACTACCGATGCTGTACTGGATAGCAATCCTTTTGCTGCTCATTAATTAAACTCCGCAGTTTATGATCAGTTTAATCGCTGATGAAGATACCATACTCCAGCATATTGACGAATACACTTTGTACTGTCATTATCTGGAGTATGAACCTGAGATAAACATGAATTATACTTCTCCACTTAGAGAAGATGATGCTACTCCATCATTTGGATTGTTTCCTACCAAAAAGTTTGGCAGAGAGTTCTTTTGGAAAGATAGTGGTGGCATGGGCGAAAGCGGGGATGTTTTTAAACTTATCAAACTTCTTTATGGGTATAATAACCGGCATGAGGTGATAGCCAGGGTGCTGAGTGATTTTGGGCTTGGGCCAGCTACGCCTCCCAGAGAGAAGATTGTAAGAACAAAGCCTGCGTTTCGCGCCGATGTAGATATCCGTATTAAAGCAAGAGCATTCAATGATACAGATTTGAGATGGTGGAAACAGTTTAACGTTTCAGAAGACATCCTCAAGCAGTACAGAACTTCATCATTATACTGTTATTGGTTAAATCCCAAACAGAGGGCCCCAGTATTTCCATCGGGGCTCTCTTTTGTATATCGTATCTACGACAAATATCAGCTCTATTTTCCGCTGAGAGATAAAGGCAGGAAGTTCCGTAACGATTTACAGGAGCATCATGTCATGGGTCTTCAGCAGTTGACATTTCATTCTGACACACTGATTATAACCAAAAGCTACAAAGATGTTATGTGTTTAAGGAGTTTTGGTTACGATGCAGTAAGTCCCAGAAGTGAGAATGTACCTATGCCTGAGCAGTTTTTTAGCTGGGCCGATGAACACTATAAGAAGAAGTATGTGCTGTTTGACAACGATATGAAACATCGCGGAGACTGGTATCCTTATCCTCAAATCTATGTTCCTATAGAAACCGGTAGTAAGGATATTTCAGATTTTACCCGTGACCATTCTCCACAAGCAGCTGCTGAGCTGTTAAATACTATTGTAGTATGAAAGATTTTATTATAGCCGTAGATTTTGATGGAACCTGTGTAGAGCATAATTTTCCTCTTATAGGAGAAAATGTTCCTTTTGCTGTTGAGACTTTACAGTGGCTGCAAAACAAAGGAGTAAAATTGTTGCTTTGGACTATGCGCAGTGGAGATCATCTTACGTACGCTGTAGACTGGTGGGTTAAACACGGGTTACAGCTTCATGGTATAAATGCCAATCCTGCACAGAAAGCTTGGACGTCTTCTCCTAAAGCTTACGCTCATTTATAAAACGTGCCGTAAAACCCAAAAGTCTTTAGCCAATGGGTAGTTCACCTTTGTTTTGTCAATGAAAAAAACCTAAACAACGCTGGCATCGGTAACTGCTAAAAGTTATGCAAATTGACCTCGCAAAAAAACAGCAAGCCATCGCGCACATCAACGAGCTTGCAAATAAGCACAAAGTATTTTACAACTTGTTACTGCATTGCCACGAAGATTTCTTACAGCTTGCCAATGAAATGGGTATTAAAGTGAGTAAGTTATATCCGGACGAGGAAAAGGAACCCGCACTACCTGAACATTTTAACTTTGGTAGCTTGTGAAAGAACAATTAAAAAAGTATCAAATGAGAAAAAAAATTATCAAGTAACAATCGGCTATAAATCAGTAATATGTATTGATGTAAAGGCTGAAACGGAAGAAGAAGCTAAAAAGAAAGCTATGGAAATTATGAGCAATGAAAAAGATAAAATGTTTACAAAGCGGAATGTCAGTTTACAGGATGATAGCTATAATGCTTATGGTGTTTTGAACATTGATGAAACTTGGGAAATGTTGTGGTAGCATTTCCGCTAACGGTTTGCAGATAGGCGATGTGGCGGATTTTGAAGCACTGAACCGTCTGTAAGCACTAAATTTGAATTGAAAAACTGAACTTAATATTAACCGAGAACCCGCCATATTGCCTATGTGCTGTTATAGGTAGGGCTTCTCACAAAACTTAAAAATATGTATTGGAATTGGATTAATGTATTTAACCACGAAAGATTTGTAGCAAGTTTTTACACCGATAAATCAAAACGAGAAGAAGTTGTAAAAGAAATAAATGAAAAATATGGTCAAGGTCAATGGACAAGATTTACTTCCGAGTAGGCTCTTAGCCTTACCTATAACGTGTAAGGGCTTGATGGCAACTATATGTAAACTGGATGGCTGTTAGAAGATATTTGGAAGATTATCATTTTTACATAGAACCTATTGTACATGAACCGAGTGTTACTAACTCGCAGACAAATTGAGTTTAACCTGGAGAAAGGGTTAGTTAACAAAATGATTTCTTACATTACTATTCGTGATGAAAAGAGAGTAGGTAAGGTACAACGTGTAACTGTTAATGATCACTCAGGTGAACTACTGGTCACATTCATTGTAAAACTACCTGATAAGTTAGACAGGCAGGAATGGGATCTCGCTTATTTAATTGAAAATTTAACGGTATTGTATGGCGATACTTACACAGGAGAGCGAAAATCGATTAAAGATATTCTTAGGAACGGATAAATTTCCTTGTACAGGAGAAAAATTTCCAGAAGTATATAAAATCGTGTGTCTACCAACTAATAAAGTTTATGTTGGTTCTTCAAGTAGGTGTGTATACAGAAGATTTAAAGATCGTAGAGGATTTTTACGAGCTAAAACTCATCATTCAATTCTCTTACAACGAGCATGGGATAAGTATAAACCAGAAGAATTTCAATTTGAGGTATTAGAGTTTTGTACTCCAGATGAGTGTATTGCTAAAGAGCAGTATTATATCAATAGGTATAAAGCTGCTAACCCAGAATTTGGGTTTAATATATCTCCATTTGCAGGAAGTAATAAAGGAAGTAAGTTTAAACGTACACATCCTATTGCTCCAAAAAGTCAAAAGAGTATAGAATTGATGAAAGCGGCTTTAAAAGGAAAACCTAAATCAAAAGAACACGCTGCTAAAGTAGGATTAGCTAAAGCAATACCTATTGTACAATTGTCAATTATAGGCACATTATTAAATGTGTGGAAAGCAGCAGAATATGCTGCAAGAGATTTAAAACTACATCAGGGTAATATAGTTAACTGCTGTAAAGGTAAACGTAAAACTACAGGAGGCTATAAATGGATGTATAAATCAGATTATTATGGCAATATTAGAACAGGAAATAGTTGATGTTCAAGGAGGATTTAAAAAAGTTATAAATGCAGGAGCTGAACAACTCATGTTTTCTATCCTTCAGCAGCATCAGTATGCGTTTCCAATTAAATCCACTATCAGGGAAATTACCTCTAACGGACTTGATAGTATAACTGAAAAACGAATTGCCAGAGAAATACTCTCTGGAGCAGCCAAAGTTGAAGATTATTACGTCAATCTTGAAGGTGAAATCTATGAAAACAGCAAGTTTGATCCGAGTTACTACAACCTGCAATACTTATCTCCTATCGATGAAGTGCATATCACTTATATAGATGGAGGAGAGGTAGGTAAGGATAAGGTAGTCATTCAGGATTATGGTGTTGGATTAGGGGCCTCAAGACTGGAAGGCTATTTCGACCTTGGTTATTCTTCCAAGCGGCTGTTGAGTAAAGCGCTTGGTAAATTTGGCATTGGAGCTAAAAGTCCATTATCAGTAGGTGTTCCATTCTATACTATTCGTAGTAGATGGAATGGCCGGGAGTTTATCTTCAATGTTTACTCACATCGTGTAGAAAGTCTTGTACCTACATTTGATCTTGATAACAACACTGCAAACGTAGAGTATCAGTTTTCGAATGGTTATAAGTGTTACTACAAACAGACCACAGAAGCAAATGGACTTACCATAGAAATCGCTGCTAAAAAGCATCATAAGCAACAGTACATCGATGCTGTTAAACAGCAGTTGTTGTATTTCAATAATGTAAGGTTGTTTATTGAAGAGAATGGTTACCGTAGAGAAGAAAGTATACGGGCCAATATCATCTACGAAGATGATAAGATCATCATGGCCAGCAATTCAGGATATTCTAAACCTCACTTGTTACTTAATGGCGTCAACTACGGTTTCATTAATTTCCAGGAATTGGAACTTGATGAAAAGCTGGGTAATATTGGTATCAAAGTAAATCCTGACCTGGTAAGTATTAATCCATCCAGAGAAAGTTTGATATGGGATGATAAAACCAGAGAAACAATTACTACACGATTTAAAGAAGTAGTTTCTATAGCTGAGGATATTATCAATAAAGAGCTGAAAGAAACTGATTTCTTGAAGTGGTTAAAACTGGCTGCTGATATACATGCTGCAGGTAAATTCTGGAACGATAAGAGTGAGAATACTCCTCTTGGTCGTTTAGCAAAGATTGTGGATCTGAAGAATGTGGAGCTATCTTACCCGGTAAACCCTAAGTATAAATTTGCATTTGGCATATTTAACGGGTTTAGAATACACAAAGTAGGTGTTACTTTAGAACGTAAAGGAAGTAAGAATGTAAAGACAGTTACCTATTCAGGCAACTGGATTGATGCTTTACAAGATGGCTTACCTATGTACCTGGCTTCTGATGATATGAAGAATCGGAAGAACAAATATCTGATGAGTTTACATCCTCAAGGGTTTATACTTCTTAGACCAGACGTGTTTCCACATGAAGATGGTACACTAATTACACCAGATGAGATCCCTACTCTTAGGGTTGATCAGGTATTAGAAGGTTACGCAAAAAAGTTTGATGAAGAAACCAGGAAACGTGTTGCGCAGAGACTGGCGGATGTACACAATTTCATCTGGCAATCTACCAGGGATAATGTAATTGACTATGATAATGTAGTTATTCCGCAGGAATTTAAAGGCTCTGAAGAAGAAATTGAAGAAGAAGAGGATGAGAAAACAGAGGAATCACGTATTTCTGCTGAAGAGAGAAGGAAGCTGACAGGCTCTATTGTATTGCATACTCCGAGGATTGAAGACTACAATTACCATCGTAAGAATGAAAAAGTGTATGCCATGCAGAAACTGGAGATGCCAGTACACATTGCTGACACCTGGAACAATGAAGAGATATTCTGGACCAACCAGGATACAGAACCATTGCTTCATACTGCAGCGTTAATTACCAGGGTACATTCGCTAACATCTAAATCTGTTAAAAGTTGGACAGATGTACAAAAAATTCAACAAGAAATGACTGATTTAGGCTATGGCAGGCTTAATTCCCTCGATGTACAGAATTTTTCCAATTTCTTCGATGATTCTCCTGTAAGACTGATCAGAGTTAGTCAGCAGAATGTAAAGCATTTCAGAGACTTCAAACACATCACTAAATTCTTTAAAGAAATTAAGAACAAAACTATCACTATGTCAAATGCATTGGTACGCTGGAACACGGCAAGGTTAATGAAGGCACGTATTGATGAATTGCAATTCCTGGAAGGGTTTGCCGGCATTGATCCTCAGCGGCATGCCAAATACCTTGAAGTCAGAGATTACGTAAACAAGTGGTGGAGAGAAATCACTTTCGATACTAAAACACTGGGAGCTGATGATACTACCACAGGACAATTGATTGCTCACCTGGATAAGGTAACAGAGTTTCAGTTGTTTGTACGTTCTCATCCCGATGAGCCGGAATCTATTGCTCAATTGGCTCAAGAGTTGTTCAATCCTCAACCAGGTGTTGAGATACAAGATGGGCGCTCAATTGATACAACATTGTATGACATCTTTACTGAATTACTTGACTGGGCTCAACCAGTACAAATCATGCTGAATATGGTATACCCACTTATTAATTCTGATTCAATTTCAGAAGAACAGGAGAATGAGATCAGGAATTATTTCCGTTATCGTAACTGCCCTTTAAATTAATCCACTAACTTTTAAAACTCACTAAATACGTATGAGTATGTTTATAACCGTTAATCGCGTCGGTGACAGCATCACCGGCTCTTTCAAAGGCCAGCCTTTTGGCATTGCTTACAATGAAAGCAAGTATGGCTATATGAAAGATTTAGAGGCTAAAGCCGCAGCTGCATCTTCAATGGATGAGCTGAAAGACATCTTAGATGAGTTTGAGCCACTCACTAAAGAGAACTACAAAGAGCTTATCGAACACGCTCAAGGAGGACAGTACTTGTTTGTAAGTCCTGCCACTGGCAAAGTGTTCCTGGCCATCAATGGTAAAGTGAGTAACAAGCCTTTACCTAAGAGCATGGTGGATCGTATCATTTATTCCGTGGAAAAGAAGATTGACGTGATGCCGCTGGTGAAGAACTGGGCACGTTTCCTTCGTAACCCATGGTACAGTGATCAGAAAGCTGCTAACTACGCTCGCTACATCAACACTACAGTAGTAAACCATGAACTGAAAACAAAGCTGATGGAAGAAAGTGGCCTGTCTGAAGAAGTGGCCACCCAACGTGCTACCATGTATGATGTAAGCTTTACCCAGGAAGGTTTGCTGGCTACTTACAAAGTGGTGAAAGAAATCGACTGGAAGTATGTAGCTGATGGTGAAAATGGTGTGAAAAAAGTGGATCGCTTCGATTTTGAAGTAGATGAATTCACCGGGCTGAAAACTTACAAGAAACCAGAACTGCTTGAACAACGCGTGTTTGAACCTTGCGTTCAGGGCCAAAGCGGCGATGATTTCTACTCAGCAGACTACCTCGGACACATCATTCGTGTAGGTAAGCCAGTCTACCTGGACAGCTGGGATAAAGTGAACTGTAACGACTCTGCTACTTGTGTGAAAGGTCTTCACATTGGTGGTCTTCGTTACATCAAGAACTATCAGCATGATGGAACACTTACACTCAATGTGTTTGTTGATCCCATGCATATTGGTGGTATTGATCACGAAGGCACCGGTGCACTTCGCGTGTTGAAGTATTTCCCTCACTCTGCTTTAGAAGGCGTTACTCAGAACCTGTATCACAGCAGTGAGTATGCTAAACTCGGTGATGCAGAATATGCAAAACTCATCGAGGATGCAGTGGATGTTGATCAGCAGAAAATTAATCAGATGGCTGAAGATATGGATCAGAAGAAAATTCTTCTGTAGATTTGTAAGTGGTTAGGCATCAACGTTAGTCCTAACCGCTTAATCTATACCCTTATCTATGCCAAAAGCACGAAAATCCAAAGTACCCAAGACACGCAATGGAGGTACCATGACAGAAGCACAGTACTTTCAAAAAATACGTTCTACGCTGAGAAGAGCATTTAGGTGGTGGATTCCAATGAAACAAGCATTAGAGAAAGCTAAACGTAAATCTCAAAGCCTTAATAAGAAACTCAAATGGGAGTATCAATGCAAAGAATGTAAAGGTTGGTTTCCTCGTAAACAAGTGGAAGTAGATCATATCATTCCTTGCGGGGGTCTTCGGACTCTTGATGATATTCCAGGGTTTATTGAAAGGCTGACAGCAGAAGGAACAAATGCGTATCAGGTGCTTTGCAAAACGTGTCATGGGCATAAAACTCAGTCAGAATCCAAACAACGAAGAGCATGAGCGAATCAATACAGTCAGCTACTGCTGCACATAGAGCAGCACTTACCATATTTACTGTAATCACGAATCCCACAGCCGTACACGTCATTAATTATCTTCAGCGTGAGAAAGAAGGAACTATCCGTGAAATGGAAACAGATGAGATGAACATTAGTCGAATTAGAAAAGCTGTAAGTAATTTGATAGATATCGGAGTGGTACGTAGAGAATCAGTAGGTACAAATGTTTATTACAAACTCATATATGAAAAGCTCGGTCGAATTAACTCAGCCGCTGCCAGAATCCTGTGAGTATCTGGTGATAGATGGTGACACTATCGCCTACATGATAGGCTGGCATCACAGAGACCATACTGATGAGGCGTTGGTAAAACACGCTGTCGATCAGTGGTTAAAAGATTTCTTTGCTATCACTGGCATGAAATACTATATAGGCGTGATTGCTCCTATAGGTAATAACTGTTTTAGAAAGAACATCTACAAGTATAAGCCTTACAAAGGTAACCGGACAGATAAAGAAGAATGGATCAAGTTTTGGGAACCTATCATCCGTCAACATTTAGTTGATGAGTGGTGGTTTACTTTAGCTCCTAATCATCTGGAAACAGACGATGTTGTAGCGGCTATAGTAGAAGGTGATCCCAAAGCTGTATTGTGTAGTCCGGATAAGGATCTGAAGCAAATACCTGGTTTTCATTTAAACTATAAGCAGAACACAGAAGATAGTCCATTACAAGTGGACATCATCGAGTACAATACTGCTAAAAGGAATTTATGGATGCAGGTACTTACAGGCGATACAACTGATAATGTAAACGGCATCACTGGTATGGGAGAAGCTAAAGCTAAAAAGCTTTTAGATGAGACCCAGCAGCTGCTGTGGGAGAATGCAGTGCAGTTAGCTTATCAGAAACAGTATGGCCCGTATTATGGTCCGATCATTTTCACGGAAACGTATAATACGATTCGTATGATGACTCCATCACATCCTTTGTGGGACTCTTACAAGTTTGATGTAGAATCTTACAAACAGAATCACCTTAAAGAAGTACCATCAGCAGTAAAATATGCCGGACCCTTTTATTCAGAAACTGAATGAGAAGCATCTGTGCAGCTGGTATATACTTCCTTTATTAGATCTTAACGTAGAAGCCTTCGGGCATAGCAATTTCATCAATTCGTATCTTATCCATGGTAAACGTAGCGTAGCAGTTCATGTAGCTGATCCTAATCTATGTTTACATACAGTAGAACATCCCTGCTATGTAGAGACAATCTCTAACATGGACAGGGATTTTCTCATTTTTGAGATACCAACGATGTGGGCTGCAGATCTACGACGATTTATTCAAGGTAGGTATACAAAGATGTCAGATGAAGCGAAGCAAAAAATCAGAGAGCTTTGCGGTCTCAAGTATGAGGTAAAAGACAGTGCCGGTAACCTTATTACAGACGCAATTCTCATGGCTTTAGAGCAGCATGAATCTCTAAAGCACAAATGGATGGAAGTGTTAGAGGTGAGAGAAGATGATTTACCAGAAGAACTTCTTAGTCCTCCATCACACTCCAGCTTTATCATTTTGTAAACCACAATTATGTCATACAGAACAGACAACCGTAACCCGGTAGAACAGATCGCTGTTATTTGCCATCAGACAAACAAAGCCTGGTGTGAAATGAATGGCGATTTTAGCCAGAAAGACTGGCATGATGCCCCCGATTGGCAGAGAGAATCTGCTGTAAAAGGAGTAGAGTTCAGGTTAGCTAATCCGGATGCAACCCCCGAAGCTCAACACGAATCTTGGTACAAAGCCAAAGAAGCAGATGGCTGGGTATACGGAGAAGTAAAGGATGCCGAGGCCAAAACTCACCCTTGCATGGTAGAGTACGATCAACTCCCTCTCTTCCAGCGGAAGAAAGATGAGTTATTCGGAGCTATTGTAGAAGTGCTCAGGGATACTGTACCCCCTGAAGAAGAAACACAGCAAGAACAGCAAGGTCAGGAATTAAAGCCTAAGCAAGAAGCAGGAGATGGTGAAAACTAAATGTTAGGACAAGATTGGAAAGGATACCAATCTGGCCCAATACAGTAAAATGAAAAGGTAGAGACTATGCGCTCTACCTTTTTTTAACCGATTGGCTTTGATTCGTTGCGTTAACCCATTCCTGGATTGACCAATATGGAGTAGACATCTTTTCCTTTCCGGACAGTGCTATGCATGGATAAGTTGGACAGGTCTTCAGAGAAAAGAACCGTTTAGCGTATCCACTATCTACCTGAATAGATCCACATACTGCTGCACAGCGTTCTCTACCTCCTTCCCAGTACTTGGCTATTCCTGGCAGGTGAAAATCTCCTTGAACAGCGATATCCCTGTCAGGAGCTTCCATTCTCATGTAACGCATAGGAGCATGTACATTGTTAAGCATGGATTTACCACGGAAGAAGTGAGTTACGGCCCATTTATAGGTAATATCTCCCACGCTGATATCGATATGGCCTATGTGGTTATGGAATATTGTGTGCCGGCTGAAAATATTAGCGTAATTACTATACCCGGTCATTGCCTCTTCTCTCATTACAGCGTGATTATCCCAGGTAGAACAAATGACTTTGTGCTTGATGTCATTCAGCCAACTGTCAAGAAACATGAACTGAATCTTAGGAGGCATTAGGTTATCCATCATTTCCAATACGTTTCTCATTTTAATGGCCATCTGAATCAGATCGCCTACGAGAATCACGTACAAGTTAGGAGTGTTAAGAATCTCATCTGTCACTTTCATAAATAGTTCGTAATCTGTAGCCCAACTGCCGAGCTGTAAATCTCCAATGACAGCTACACATATCTGATCAGCTTCTATCTTCCAGTTAGCTTCAGATTGTGAGCCAGAGGCATCATTGACTATGTTTTGGAAAGTTTTAAGATGAGGTACTACACTTCTCCAGTGAAATTCGCTGACTTTTTTATCACTGGTAATAACTGCAGCTTCTTTTCCGTACTGCTGTTGATTGTGATATAGGCTTTCACGTACTCTTTGTACATATACTCTGAGTGAGTTTGTTTGCTGGTAATCAAGTTTCTCTCTTTCACCGAGTTGTCTGGCTATGTAGATTGCTTTTTCACCATGTTTAAGAAGGGTTACGATCTCTGAATGAAGTTTAACATAGATAGGGGGCTTGGGCTTAGCCATGGTTTAATGGTTATGGGTTATGAAATCGTGGCCCATACCTGAGGAGTTTGTTGGTTAGCAGGGTCGGGATAATTTACCACAGTAAATGGTTTATCCAGCATCCAGTTATCTTGCCGTATAGCGTAAATAAAACTGTCTGTCCTGTAATCAGTATTCCTTAGGATAGGCCTGGCTGTATTAGTTTCTAACCACACATCTCTCACTTGAACGTATTCACTGATCCATTCTCTTTCATTCCCACCATCTACTGGTACTTTTTCTGGGAACCTGTTCCTGAGAAAGTCCATGATAGAACCAGACTGTACGAATGAATCATATATTACAAGCATGGATAAAGGAAGACTAAAACCGTGTTTCTCAAACCAGTCTTCTGCTGGATGGAAATAGTACTGACGGAAGAACTGATCCTGCACTTGCCACATAATTGGATCTTTCGCAGCGGATTTAAGTAGTATGATAAATGCTCTGTCATCTGCCAGAGTAGGTTTAGTAGGATCTCCTATACGACTGATGTATGCTTCAAAAGATGAAGTGTATTCTCCTTTGGCATCTATGTACATCTGAATCAGTTTATGCAGCATGCCAAATTCAGTAGTTTGACTGGCTCCATAAGTGATTTGTTTTCGGTTACCGGGGCCATCATTGAACATTGACAGTGCTCCATAGTCAGCTCCTGTAACTTTAGATGTCTCAAAATAGCGTACAACTTGTATAATTTTCTTGATAAGGTTATCGGTAAGCATTAGTAATAGGATTGTGGAGTTACCCAGCTTACCCATTTACTTAACGGGCAACTGGACTCCAGGTTAGCGGTTTTACCAGCCAGTGGGCATCCACATTGACCACAGTAGTATATTGATCCCTGTTTATTGATAGCGTGAATGAGCGCCTGTCCTGTAGTGCTTATCTGCTGTTTGTGAGGACATTGGTCACAAATGGCCAGTCTCTCCTCGATCATCTGTTTATGCTCAGCGGATGCCACTACAAAATTGTACCATCCTTTAGCTATCTCTTTCAGGTTCATATTTTGAATTTAAGTTTAGCCCATAGCAGATTAGTTCCTACCAGCAGTATGATGGCTATAATCAGATACAAGTAAGCATAGTTTCTATCTTGCTTATAACTCTCAGCCAGACTTCTTGATCCTGATAATTGCTGCTGAGTAGAATGAAGGGCGTCGTTAGCGATATTCAATTCTCGTCTGCTGCGAAGAGAGTAGGTCATGGTATCCGGTGCACGGAATAGCTGATGACTATTGAACTGCTCTACTGCAGTCTGGAATCCTTTTACGTATCCTGATTTATAAGCTTCGTCAATGTGTTTTGATATACTGCTATCAACAGTAAGTTTAGTGCTATCCTTGTACTTAAATAACCAGGTAGTATCAAGTAAGAATGGAAATGCAAGACCGTAGTCAGAGTAAACGTCTCCTCCGCTACTAATCCTCAGCGTGTCTACTTTACCAGGTAAGAGCATTACTCCTGTAGTGTCCACAATGCACGGCCAGATACTGTCCACGAATGGTTTCAGTTCTGCCAGTAATGATCTTTTTGCTGTTATCCTTTCTAATGCAGCGTTATCCCGTTTAGCGATTTGCTTTTGGGTATTGCATGAAACAATAACAGCAAAGATCATTGATATGATCCCTGCTATTATTATGGTTTTCATAGATTAGAGTTATTTGCTGGTTGGTGCTGGTTGATTTGTTCCTACTGCAGGAGTTGCCGGAGTGTTGGGGTTAGGCAACTGAGCAATCAGTGCTGCTACTATACCAGATATAGCGATAATTTTATTCTCAAATACCAGCCAGGTTCCAGTTAAATGTATACCGAAGTAGCCAAGTAAATCTGGTAAACCAGTAATAGCTGAGATGGCCAAAGATACATACTGGATGTACTTGAAAAATTTAGGATTGCTACTGAAAAGTCTTTCAATCAGCTGAATCCAGAAGTTGCTTGAGTTCATAGTTATACGTTTTAGTTATAAAGGTTTCATTTTCCCGTAAGACTACTAAGTGTAATCTGATCTTCTTGCTTAGCTGGAGTTTTTACCTGACCCAGTTTAGCTTTAAGACTCCTGATATCTGACTCAGCCCCGTCCATCCTTACATTTAGTTTACCTTGTTCAATCAGTATTACCTGCACCGTTTTCATACTGTCTTCTATACTGTCGAGTTTATTCTTGAGGAGAAAGCTTACGATAATTACCAGTATTGGAGTTATTGATCGTAGTACGAAATGTTCGATAATATTGGTTGATTTGGTAGACATAGGGCGTAAAATATGTACTGATTATGTAATCTTATTGTGATACGCTAATGTACTATCTCTGAGCAGTTATTAATCGTTAGATATATGTAACAAATACCCCTTATCTTAAATGCTTTAATACCAATTGTTTTAAAAAAGCCATGTAGAAACATGGCTACTTTGTAACACTGCTGTTATGAAACCAAATTAAGAAGGTTGTTCAAGGCTTTGGTCTTGCCCTTTAATAACTGGATTATTCGGGTCGGAAGCTGCACCTCCACCACCGGTAACAGGTGGTTGTTGCGGTTCCTCAATTGAAACTTTACTGCCGTTGGTTACCAATTTAAAAATAACAACCGTGACAAGAATTACCAGAATAGCAATAATGATGTTAAGCATAATATTTGTTTTTGGTTATTAATATTTATTAACAGACCTCCAACTATAAGTTTGATCTCCAAAAGAAGTTGGTGTATTTGATGTAATGGTAAAAGTGCAATTTCTTTGAGTTGGGTCTAAGGGTCTAATACCTACAATTTGTGTTTTTGAAGTTGTTCCTGAATTTATCGTTATTGAATAACCACTACTTACAGTTGTTGATGCATCTACTAAATTACCAACTACAGTAATATTTGTATTTGGCGCAGTACTACTCGTTGCCTCTACAACATAATTATTAGATGCATCTACATAAAAAGAAACTGTACAATTTACAACTGTTGTACAGCTCTGAATAGTATCTATGTAATAATACCCATTTGCGTTAATTGATGTATGAAATGCATTACTATATGTATTTGTATAATACCACGCAGAATTGCTAAAGAGAAAACCATTCGTTGCAAAATATGAATTTAATGCATAACTGGTAGCATGTGCAACATAAATGCGTGGTGAAGATGAACCACTATCGCATGCACTTGTTGAAGATGCCCAACCTACATAGAGTTGTCCAGAAAGACCATAACTAATGTTAAAAGAATCGGCTGCACTGGTTAAATCCTGTTTACTTAATAACTGATTATTTGCTTTTGTGGCAAAACTTGTGTTATTAGGATCTAAATAAAAGTAATTACTTGCATCATACTTAGAGAGTAATTTATTTGATGATGTGGGCGAATTTTGAGAGACAAATAAATTACTATTAATCACATCAGCGAAGCTAACACATTGGTTGTTAGCTATAGAAGCCCACTGTGCTTGCACGCTGATGGAAGTTAGTAAAAAAACACCTAATAAATATTTCATTGTTGTAAAGATTTAAGCAATTTCTTCAATTCATTAATTTGTTGTTTCAATTCAGCCACCTCATTTTCCAAATCGTTAATTTTCTTAGTGTGTACTTCTGTGTAGTTAACAGATAAGTAGCCTTTATCATCTTTTAAAACCTGATTAGGCATTGTTTTGCGCACTTCCTGTGCTATGTAGCCATAATGAATTAGTTTATCTCTGCCATCTTTCCATCTGTAGGTCACCATATCGCCTTTGCGTGAGATAATTTTTTTTAATCGCCCATCGGATGAGTTGTAAAATGCGGTTGCCGTAACACTGCTTGTGAATGTAGCTGCACCAGCAGGGGTAATGTTTAAAAGATTAGTCCATGACGTACCATTCGAATAGTTGAAATTCAAATTTCTGTTTTGAGAAACATTCTGAAAACTTACATTTGAACCTATTGACCATTTTGTATTGTCGTTATTTACATTAACTAAAACAGCATTATCCGATGAACCACCTATTAGTTGAGCAACATAACCAGTAGAACCTGCGTTGAATCGTGTTTGAGATGAAACGTCAGTACTAAAAGAAGCAGATGTACCATTTAAAGTACCTGTTAATGTGCCACCCGAACGAGGTAAAGCATAATAATTAAAATTAATAGAATTAAGTAAAAGAGCGTCGCTTGTACCATCATATCTCCAAACCAACTCATTTGTACCGTCATTGTATAAAATTCTATTAGCAGGATTGGAAGTGCTCTTAAAAACAATCTGTGGGTAAGCTGTTGAACCTCCTAAATAAATATATCCATTCGTTAAAGTTTGTTGATAAAATGTAGGAATATTACCAGTACTTAATCTTTGATTTTCTAATGGTTGATAACGATTATCAAAGCCAGTATAACTTCCTGTAATATAACCCACATCATTCGTGAAGGTGCTCACATTAGTTGGCTGCGTATAACTAATAACGCCTGTTGTGCTGTTATAAGAAAGTGAGCCGCTAACAGAAATTGATGCTCTTGCTCTCCCATCTGTATAATACAGGTTTCCACTTTCAGGAACAGCAGAGGTGTTGAGTGTTTGCCAAGATTTATCACCTCGCCAAAATTGTGTTGTTGTACCTGCTGTAATAGATGGCTCACCGCCTAATCCAGTTAAAGTATAAGAAGGTATATTGAATAAACCATTTGTATAAGTAGCTGCACCGCTATTGCCTGTAGTAGTAAGTGATATAGCCGATTGCGCTCTTGCATTTGTGAAGTATTTATTCGCAGTTCCCTCCCCAATATCATCAGTTACAAGAGTAATAGATGTGCCCGATTTACCATTCACAAAATGCACATCACTGGTACCACCCGAACGCTCCCACATTGTGCCGTTATGTATCACATAATCACCAGTATAGAATGTAATTGATCCGCTGCCAAGATTAACCGTTCCGTTTGCGCTTGCCTGATACACATAGCCACTCGTGCCTGTACTATCTGATAACGCGGGCGTATTAGTGGAAGGATTCCATTGGCCTTTATAGATCAATAACGTTGACGGTAGTTGTGATAGAGGCACTTTACCGCCTCCATCCAAAGATGCGTAACCGTTAGCTGCCCCTTTGTTTGCACTGTTTTCCGGAGTGTAAGTCAATGCTCCGATAATTCCACTTTGAGTTAGGCTGATAGTACCATCTGCAGATAGACCCATGTACGCTCCTACTTTAACTCCACCCAGCGTACTGCTGGTAGCCTGAGGTAGGGTATAAGTATAGGTATTATTAATCTGTCCATTTGCTAAGCTGATATTTGTACCAGCAGAAAACAAGCTTCTCACTTTAGTGTAGAAGCTGGCAATATCTGTAGTATCGATTGAATTTTTAAGAGCAAAACTGCCAAGGCCCAAATTACTCCTCGCTAACGACGGACTGCTAAGATCTGATAGGTTATTGTATGTTCGGGCAAACGGCTGTAGCATTAAAGTAGTGTCTGTATATTTTACTCCTTTATAGTTTAGTAGGTAAGGGTTTAACATACTGGCAGTGTCTGTATACTTCATCAGCGTGGTGAAATCTACTGAACTTTGCTTGTAAGCCACCCAATTACCATCTCTCAGCGTGGGATCTTTTAACACATATACACTATCAGTAGCGCTTACGTACACTTCCATGCCGTAAGTACGCTGCCAGGTAGGGATACTATCCCGTTGGCTAAGTCTTGATAACGGCCAATAGCCGGTTTGATGTTCCCCGAATTTAGTAATCGGGAAGTTACCAGATGGCTGTAGTCGTCCATCAGTAGCAAGTCCACCCTGGGCTAAACCAGCAGTGGATACAAGGATAGAGGCGGTTATAATGGCTAAAATCTTTTTCATACTATTGAATTACGATACTTGAAATAGGTTGGTTTAACAAGTTGTTACTACGAACATAAGTGTATGTTGAGGTAAATCCCTGTGCATTAGTTACGCTGTATGTAGTAATGGTAAATGCCCTGGTAGAAGGCAGATTATTTACTGTAACGCTACTCACTGATCCTTTAGTAAAGTACTCAAAGTACTGTCCATTGCCCCCATTTGATGTAGCATTAGGAGTTATATTAGTCAGCGTGATAGTGCCTGTAGATCCGTTATTATCCTGAGTCAGCGTTAATATCTGAGCTGAAGTAGGATTATTTACATCTAAAAACCCCCAGTAACGTTTGTCGAAAGGAATTACATAATTAGTATTGGTATTAATGGTTCCTGCAAGTATCTGCCCGGTACAGTCTGTTTGGCTCAGGTTATTCAACTTACAAGCTCCCTGTGTATACTGTACCGCTGCGTAATAGCTCTGAGTACTGGTTAAACTGGTTACAGTAAAACTGTTAATCCCCAGCTGACTGCCATTGGCATAATAAGTAATTCCAGATACCTGGCCCCCATCGTTTTGAGTATAAGCTACACTCATTACTGTAGTTACCTGAGATCCTCTTTCATAATAAGCTGTTCCGGGATTAATTGAGGCTGTCGGGGATGCATAAGTTGGATGTACTACTTCTTGAGATATGCTATCTACAAACTGAGTAATACTCCAGCCTGTAGATGGAATAGTCTGACCATTAGTATATCTTCCTACAGTTTTGTTGTTTCCCAGGTATACAGTTACATCATGTGTGATTCGTGGGGCTTCCGCTACAATAATACTATCCACCTGATATTTAGTGTAGAATATACTCAATAACCATTTTACTGCCGGGTAACGGTGCCATTGATCCATCCCAGCGTACACATACACACTGGTATCACCGGAATTATACACCATGGCACCAATAGAATCTACACCTTTTCCTGCTGTGAGAGAAGGACGTGTGGTAGGGGCGGAAGACACAACTGGCAGATAAAAGTTCTTACCTGCCATGAGTCTTTGAATGAGATTGGTAATCGAGGTTGGAGAAGTTTCCCTGACTGGTTGAGCTGTCAGGGTTATGAACAATAACAGTGCTCCAACACTGGTCAGTATTTTTTTCATAGTGATTATATGATTACATGAAAATAGTTATTGCCATCGTGTACATTGAAGCCAGAGATGGTGATGATAAATCCTCCTGTAGGGAGTATAGTGAATTCGTTATTAGGATCACTCGGATTATTGTAGTTATAGAGCAGGAAGCCTAAACCACGATGCCATATCTGTAGCTTTTTACCGGCCATAGTCGGATCGTCATACTCATTAGTACCAGCATTGAAATCACTGCCTTGTAGAAATTTAACTACAGTACCACTATCTGCCACGTAAATACCATCATAGTTGAGTATGGCTTTGTTACCAGTGGCACCAGATAATTTAACATTAGCACTGAGTATACTATTGGATACAGATAGGTTTACACTGGAGGTATTGGCCACTGAAAAATAGATCGGCTGCTGAGAAGAAGAGAAGCCGGGAGTAGCCAGTTTATCAGCAGATGGTGGATTGTTAGCCAGCTCATCTGCTCCATAGCGACGGATATTATCCAGGATAGCAATCATCTGGTATTCATCCAATACATTAAGTGCCCCTGGACGATTGTCCCAGGATTCTAACGCAGTAAGCAGCATGAGCAGCTTTGTGTCACTGCCAGTGCCTGTAAATTGTACACCGTATTTAGAACGCAGGAATTTGCTGTTAGTGATATCAGTCAAATACCCTACACCCTCATTGTACCTGTTGTTTATATCAATTGTAGTTAGTTGCATCCGCAGTTGCTGTATACATGTGGTGAACAATAGCTGGCTACTTTCACAGCCAGGTTGTGAGCATCGTAGTACATGCCAGATCCGAATTTAGTAGTCATTGCGATGCGCTGTTTGTATCTGGTCCAGATGTGACGGAAGTTTTCCTGCTGGCAGTTATCTTCTGCCCAGATGCCTACATCTCTTAACCAGCAGTTGTATCCTGCTTTATCTACCAGCACTTTTAAATCTCCTTCATAGCTGAACTCAAAATTACCTGTCTCAGAAGCCAGGAAAGGACTGGTTACATACCCACCAGCATTGGTCAATGGTTGAGATTTATCGATGTAGTATATGAGAGAAAGATTGTCAGGGAATACAATACCTACGGCACCAGCCAGAATAGTATTAGCATTTGTAAGCGTGAATTGCTTACTTCCCTGAACAGCACTAATGCCGGTGGATTGAAATAGACATTCATACTTAAAATCGAATACACCGTCTTGGAACACCCCGCCCAGGGTAGCAACACTAAACTGTGTTGCCAGTAAACTTACTCCTGCTGAGAAGAATGAAGCTTGTTCAGTAGAGGACAGTCTATAAGGGGCTTGTATGTTGATATTACTATACTGGGTAGCTACCAGGATCACGCCGGAAATAGTACCCTGTGCAGGATTAGGAGTTCCAAAACCGCCTGTGTTACTGGTCGAATAGGCTCCAGTATTTTCTTGAAGCGTTATACTGGTAGCGTCATCTGCGATGCCTACCAGTTTAAGTTGAGGAGTAAGCATAAAGTGAAAGTAGGCAGAATCCACCTACTCTCACTTGACAGATATATGTTACACAGATACCTATTGGTACATATCCAAGTCTTTGGTAGCCATGTAATTCAGCTTGTTAATAACACCTGTTTCAGGAAGAACCAGATTACCTTTAGTGGCTTTTAGGAACCATTTCTCGAAAGAGAAGTTAGGATCTATGCCTAATCCACCCTGGCCATCAGCAGTCCACCATCCTGTAGAGCTGTATTTAACCAGTTTCCATGCGTCCTTAACTACATCCATAGATGGGATAGGGTTACGGAATACAGTGTCAAATACTGATGGGCTGGCGTATAGGTTAATGTCCTGTCTACTTCTAATCATCATATTGATGAGCACATTCATACTGGCTTTTAGGCTTTTATCTTCATCGTCATCTTTTCCTCCTTTTAACCCTCTAAGCATTAATACCGCTGCGGAAAGGGTAAGGTAAAACTGAAACTCACGAATGTTACGTTTCAAGTTGTCTACATCTATAGCGCTTTCAGATAGTGATCTTACATCTCCATTAGCCATTTTAACATTGATACCTTTAGTCACATCCAGGTTTACATACGGTATCATGTTTACTACTCCTTTAAATAAGGATTTGATAGAGTTGTTAATGCCGATCGACTGAAAAGTTCTATATCGACCTTTAGTATTCCTGCCTAAGAATGGATCTTCACGCTCAGAACCAAACCTGGTATACCAGCCTTCTACTAACCAGCTTGCTCTAAACTGTCCCAGTAACCTGCCAAGTATATACCCTTTCATCTGCATAGGACTGTTTTTATCCATGTTACCATGCAGTATCATATTTACCCGGCTTACATAGTTTCTGAGTGCACTCCATTCTTTTACATCCATAGTACTGTTTGGATTATACCAATCAGTATTTTCTCCAAACCTTTCACTGTCCCATACTCCTTCATGGTTAAGTGTTTCCCATACATTTACTTTCTTAGCTTCCCCATTTTCTGTCACATCTACCTGCTTATGCATCAGCATGGCCAGTGTGGAAACTCCTTTCATAAAGAAATCAGATTCTCTCATTAGTACAAATGGATCCATGTATTTCTGCTTAGCCATGGCTTTTAGTTCAGGAGTCTTACCATACTTGTTTTCTACGTAATCCCCTACCACTCCCAATCTTTCCATAGCACCATGTACTTTTTTAGCCAGGTCTTTATTCTTGAGCGCTTGCATCATCATGCTCCAGGCTTTGTTTACTTCCTGAGTGTTAAAGTCTAATCCGCCGGCAGCATGTATATAAGTGGATATCAAACCAAATGACAGGTTGGAAAACGCTGAGAACAAGTTTAAACCTAACGATTTTCTTGCACTCTGTTCAATCAACCAGTCTCCTGCTTTACTCCCATACACAGTGTAGTTTTCATATTTACTCATCCTTTTATTCCAATCCTCCATCTTTTGCTGGTATACTTTATCATTTTCTTCATTAGTCTCTCCCAGCTTACCTTCTTTATAGGCATCATTGAGTTTGGTACGTTCTATTTGTAATGCCTCAATAGCTTTAGCCATTTTATGCTGCTTACCCATTACATAACTAAGCGGGTTGTATGGATTGGTAAACTTACGGCTAACCAGCTTTCTTTCCCCATTTTCATCTTCTACATGAGTATTTTCAGCATAAATATGCATTCCGCTTTTAAACTCCAGTTGTCTTGGGCGTAAGTAAATTAGTGCATCTTCCAGGTATTTCAATGCTGATATAGCATTAGGTATACCTTGCCTAAGTGTTACTATCTTACCATTCAATTCATCTTGTACATTACCGGCCAGCCTGCTGTTATGAATATCAGCGAAGATGGATTTGATAAGCTCCACACTATCTTTCGCAGCAGACGCATGCTTATAGTGTATAGCAGAAGCCACAAACAGTTTCATGTTCTTCTCCAGCTCTTTACTCCTCTCATCCAGCGGCACTTCGTTTTCATCGGTAAACGGAGTAGGTATTTTGTTATAAGCCTGGTTACTGATCAGTTGCTCATACTCACCTGCAGTAAACTTACGGGTTTGAGATTCATTAAAGTTCTTTAGATCTGCAATAATTCTTTCCCATCCCAGCTTCACAGCATTTTTGTGCACCACCGGCATAAATCCCTCAGGTAGTTTTTCACGGATATTTACCGGCATGTAGGAAATCAATTCCTGCCTAATAGCATCAAAATCCTGATAGTGTTTTTTCATTTGCTCATCAGACATAATCTCAGTATACCTACTGTCCCACATTTCTGTAGCAGAAATTTTAGGAACAATATGTACAAAGTCATCATTTGCTGGTGAGAGAGAACGCTGAGTAGAATTGCCAGTAATCACATTAGGACTGTACTCATTACGAAATTTCAGCTTTTCCTGCTCTACCTCTGCTGCTGTGAGATAACCATGCTTGCCAGCCTCTTCATCGCTCATTCCTTCTGGAGCTTGTTTACCTTCAATCCATGCTTCATAGTTTCTACGGGCTTCCAGGTATTTCATGTATTTATCCTGGGCCATTTCAATAGCCCTGTCTACGTAAACTTCTCCAATCTCTTTTTTCAACTGTTCACGGTATTGCTTAGAAGCTTCATCTTCTTTTAATTCACCTGTTTCTCCTACAAATAGTTTATTGGTGTCAATGAAAGTAGCTTTTTTCTGAAGCTCTCTGTTGTACTTAGTCCATGCTGTTTTCTTTGCAGTTTCAACACGCGTATCATCTGCTCCGGAAGCTTCTACGTGACGGATACTTCCATTACGTTTAGCTTGCAGAGAGTCAATGAAATTATGAAACGCTGAAGTGTAAGGCACAATCATCCGCTGAGTAGAAGGGTCTATGAACTTCGATAGGATAGCTTTATGAGCTGTTCCTTTAGGATTACCTCCATTCATATCAGTGATAAGCTTGTCAATACGCTTCATAGTCCTGTCTCGATCTTCATCTTCCTGGCGGCCCATAGTTTCCACAAAGCCTCCTACTTTAGAAAGAGCAATACTGCTGGCTGTTGATAATGCCCTACCCAACTGCTCGGCTTTAGGAGTATCAACTACATTAGTGATATCAGCATTAGTTATGCCAAGTTCTGCTGTAAGGTATTCCCGGCTTTTACGGATTAGATTATACTTAGCCTGAGTAGCACGCTCCGCAATAGCTTTTAACCTGTCATCAGCTTCCATAATATCTGCACCGTGTATCAGTTCTTTAATACCTCCCCACATATCAGCTATGTAAGAGGCAGTAGCCATTTCATTAGGAGTAGGATCTTCCAGCTTAGCTACTTTCTCGGCGTATTTAACCCACTGTTCTCCCAGGTTGTAAACAGCTTCGATCGGTGTCAACGGTTGAGTTAACTGATCTACTTGTTTCTTGAGGTCTTTAATCTGCTGTAACCTTTCAAAGCGTTGCGCCTCGTTAAGTTTACCGGATAAGCTTAACCTCAGTTCCACCAACTGCTCTTTTAGTTTGGCAGCTACTTTCTCATTTGGAGTTAGTGAGTTGGATATGTTAGCATTGGTGAATGCATCTCCATCAATAGCTCTTGACAAATCAGGAGTAGTACCCTCTTCATAGTTGTATTTTTGAACACGCTGATGAGTGATAAGATCCAGGCCGCGTTTTACACTTTCTTCCAGCATACTTCCTTCCTGAGCACCGAGTGCTTTACTAATAGCTCCCCATACTTTACTAATGATGTCTTTGATGTGATCAAACAATGACTTCTTACCTTCATACTTTTGTGTATTCAGCCATTTTATAGTGGCCCCATCGGTGAATATAGCACTCAGGAACTCTCTTGAATTAGAGAACTTGTAGTCTAAATCTTTGTTGCCACTCGCTTCATAAGCTTTTTTAGCTTCCTTGTAGATGTCATAGAAGTTTTTAATCTTCTCTTGCACTTCAGGATTAGCTTTTACAAACTCAGTCAGCTTACGTACTACATCTTGAGTGGCAGTATTCATTTTAGAAGTATCCAAGTCGCCCATCATATTCTCATACCCCATAAGCATCATGGAGCTATTATAATGCAGCATTTCATGTACAATATTCTCTGCCAGCATAAACTTGTTACCTACTATACCCTGACTAAGTTTAAGTGTATTTGAAATACTACTAAATCCAGCTATGGCATTTCCTGGTAATCTATCTACCACTTGATAGCTCAACGGAGCATTAAGCCCGAGCACGCTGGAGAAAATAGAATCTTCTGCCCCGGTACGGCTACCAGCAATCAATGCGGCCACTTCCCTCAAGTATGCCGGCTGCTCTGCATCACGGGCAATCTCTACCAGTTTACCGGTAAGTTCCTCTCCTTTCCCCTCAGCAGAAGATAGTGTCAATGTATTGCTTTCTTTACTCACCTGGTTTTCCTTGAATATACTCTTCACTTCTCCGGTAGAGGTAGCAGAGTATTCTGAAACCTGCATAGTGTCATTTCCAAGGGTATCAATCTGGTAAAATCTCACTCCCTTACCTTCTATGTTTTTATCCAGCTTATACAGTTTCCAGGTGTTACCGTCACGGAAACTTAAATAGTCTCTGTATTTCCAGGCTTTGCTGCCTTTACCATCTGGTACCCAGGTTCCTAATCTTCCATGACTGTCATTTTCTGGCAATACCGGTAGCATAAATTCAGTTCCTATCTTTTCAGGTTTGCCTATTTCTTCCAGTGTTTCACTGAGTTGGGTAGCCCTGGCCGGATTATGCTGCAGATATTGTTCAAAGTAGCGTTTAACAAACAACCTTTCCACAGCACCCATCAGTTTACGCTGGCCTTCAGCTATCTCTGTGCCAGTGATAATACCATGGCTTACAAACTTCATAAAGTTCTTGGCTGTCTGTTTACCACCTGTGGCATACAGATAACGTACCAGGTCACTTCCCAGCTTACGTTTTTCTACATCATCAGAGCTGATCAAGTTAATCATGGCTCTTTGACCTTCTAACACATCTGTATCAGACATTCCATACCCCACGTAGCTTACTGTATCTGGTCCACCATCGGTAGATATTGTAGCTGTAAGCTGTTTTAAGAATGGGTCAGTAGCAGCCCAGCTATTCTGTGCACGTTTTAACCTTTTAGCTAAACTATCCTGTCCAAACATCAACCTCCTCCTTTCCTGCTCAGCAGAATCAAATAAACCGAGTGCATTATGTGAGTTAATAAACTTCTGCATCTCGTTGATGTTTTCTCGTTTCAGTTTATCGTTAGGCTCTCCATATCCATCTTCTGCTGTAAGAGAATGGATATACTGGGCACCGTAATCAAACTTATGTACAGGAATAATATCTCCAAACAGTTCTAAGGCAGCTTTGGTGGTGTAATCATAAAATGCTCCCATCTCTGTTCTCTTATCATTCTCATCATTAAACACTTCACTGAAACCTTTAACAGTGATAGGATCTTTTCCAAAAGTATCAAACCTCTGAATCTTCTGCTCAGTAGAGAGTGCAGTGAGCATATCTCTTCCGGCGCCTTTGGTATTTTGAGACAGTGCACTATCGGCTACCACCAGCTGAGTGCCTATGCTATCCAGCGTTTTAAACAGCTTCATTGCGGCTGCCTGACGTATAGCAAACTCTCTGCTTTTCTGGTTCATGCGGATAGTTTCCATGAGTGTAGGAGCATCAAAAGTATA
Source organism: Hydrotalea sp. AMD (assembly GCF_004100315.1). Classification (NCBI taxonomy): domain Bacteria; kingdom Pseudomonadati; phylum Bacteroidota; class Chitinophagia; order Chitinophagales; family Chitinophagaceae; genus Hydrotalea; species Hydrotalea sp. AMD. The sequence continues at coordinate 39,334 of NZ_SCKY01000018.1, forward strand.
GTTGTCAATCTGTTTACGTACAGTAGCAGCTTCTTCATCACTTAATCCCTTCATGGCCATACTACTGTATTTGTTAAACAGTTTATCCATCAGGTTATCCTTGAGGTTAAACTCAAAGCTTTTACTCAGCGTGTCATTGCCTGTACTCATCCCAGATACAAATTCTTTTATCACCGGCTGGCTGAATAAACCTACCTGGTACCTCAAGTCCATTGACCAGCCTTCAGCGTTCCCGTCATCGGTTTGTAAACGTGACATGGCATTAGAGGCAGCTCCTACAAAGCGGTTAAATCCAGCTCCTGAGAAGTCCTGGTTCTTAGCATTATCCACAGCGGCCCCCAGCTTCAGCTGGCTATTACCACTTTTGGTTCTTTCCAGCTTTTCTCCTTTCTGGTTAATGTATGTAGATCTACCATTACCGGTAACCAGGGCAAGTTTAACTACCTTACCATCGTTATCTTTCACTTCTACATTAGCCGGTTTCCATTCCAGTTCTCCTTCTGGATTGTAATCTGCCGAAAATAAACCTATCTTCCTATTCTCCAGTTCAGCATTAGAAATAGCTTCCCTTGCGTTCTGTCCCACACCAATTTTAGCATCGGCCAGCGTCTGGCGGATATTATCCTGTGCTGCTGCTGTGAAGAAGTGAGTGATTGGCCTATCCTTAGGTTCCAGTAGTTTTTTCTGTTCTGGTAAATCCTCTTTATCCAGTTCCTGCATCATGCGTGAAAACATAGCCGGATTGGTAAGTATCCCCCAGTGTATGTTAAAGTAATTCGTTTTTAACTTATTTAATCCCCATTTGCTTTCTTCTTCCAGTCTATCTTTATGGTATTTATTAATATCATTTGCTACTTTATCATCTTCTTCAGCAGTAACAAGTTGTTCATCTGAGCCTTGATATCCTTGAGATCTAAGCATTTCAATTTTAGATACGTCACGTGATTTGTCAAATTCTTTTATAATCGTATGCTTAGGATAATTAGCACCATATTTTGATTTAAGTATACTTACTACTTCATTATATACTGTAGTAGGAGTAATTTCTTTTCCTTTATTCTGTAGATTTAATCGAGCTTCATCTTGATAAAAAGCATATTGATTTTTGTTCTCACCCGGATATACTCTGTATTTTTTAGTATCATCTGTTATTTTCACTCGGTTGTGTAGAACAGTAATATGTCTTCTGAACGTATACAGTTTGTCCACGTCAAAGTCGCCACCCATCTGAGTAGTGATGGCTGCTGGTACAATGATTGAACTTTTCATATACGCCGGTAAGAATCCTGCTATCTCTATTGGCAGCATGGAACCGTGACCCTGGTTAGGAATACGTACACCTACCAGCTGTAAAGCTTCTTTAGGTAGTTTTTCCGTATCGATCATTTTCTTACCATCTACTTCTTTCACGTAATCGTTGATATCGATACCTACCGGAGCAAAATAGTCTTGAGATACAAGTACCTGAGCTGGGTTTACAGTATTACCGTCCTCTGAAAGGTGTGCAGTTTTTAAATTACCTTCAAGCTGAGTGGCCCATACTATTTCATTGTTATCGATTTTACTGTCTTCCCAAAAACCAATTGTAGGTTTCATACCAGCGGGACTTACCTGTACAAAAGCCATACCCGGTATCATCAGATCTTTCACTTTATTCAACTCAGCAAATAGTTTCATTTCCAGTTTACTGGCTGACTTATTGAGCATGAAAGGTATCTTCAACTCGTTTGTACCATCTAAGAAATCTACAAGGGATTGGTAATCATCTATCTGAAATCCTGATTGACCTTTAACGTAATTAGCAAGGTCACTAAACAGTTTCTTAGGATCAGATAGAGTTACTTTACCGTTTTCATCTTGACTTGCTCCAATTTTATCCAGATAACTTTTAAAGTTTTCACCTAACCACTCTTTAGTCAAATCTTCCATGTACTGCCTGGTTTCCTTTCCATTCAGCGGTTTATCGGCACCTACATTAAATTTCACATCATCCGGCATAAATACCAACCCTTCTCTGATGTTTTTATGTGCCTGTGTAGGTACTTTAATCTCAGGTTCATTTTCATGCGGGTGTATTTCCTGCTGTACACGGTAGTTATCGCGGTTTATACGCTGACGAGCATCTGTTGTCCATTCTTGTGATTTAAACACATCTTCATTAACTGTACCATCATTATTAAACAGCTTTACCAGTTTAGCCGGTGCTCCTACTTTACGGTTGGAGATAAAATCAATCACATCTATACCATCTTTTTCCATCGCACGTCTGATTTTATCCATTTCCATACCAGCTATTGCTGGAGGATAAAGGTAGAAGGTAGATGGTTTAGTGTAATCCACTCTGGATAATCCTCCTACAGGCTCGTTGTGCCCGTATACTACAGGTTTACTTGGGTTTATTTCCAAATGATATAGTTTAGAACTGACATCTTCCGGAAACTCATAATGCCCATCTTTAGCGTTATTGATAGTTTGTAGACATTCATTATACTGCTTTTCAGTGATCAGCGATTGGCCATAAGCTCTATGTAACCATTCTTTCATGGTTCCAAACTGCTGAGCATCTGTAGCATTGGCTTTCCAGTCTAACCCTGCAGATTTAAGTTCACTGATAGCTGGTTGGAAATCATCTGCCACTACAGAAGTGTAAAACGGCATACCGTGGCTATTATCAGTATCCAGTCCCGGAGCTATTGGTCCGGCCATACGTTTGCTGTATTCCGCCATCGTAGCGTCTACTACAGCTTGTTCCCGGCCTTGCGCTATTTTTCTACCTATCACATTCCCATTTTCGTCTTTAACATCAACCATGTCTTTTTTACCAGGTTTAAAGAATTGAGCCGGATCACCAAAGAACATCTGTGCCATGGATGTTTCTGTAAGAAAATCATTTACAGCAAAATCAATAGCCAACGCTTGAAGCATGATGTTTTTAGCTTCCTGATTGGCTAACACTTTACCATCAGGAGTTACAATATTGTACACTGTTTTACCCGGTCCGTATGCGCTTTCTACTTTGGCAGATCTTACCTCGAATCCATGCTGTTTAAGAATGGCTTGCAGTTGTTGGGGACTACCTGGTAAGCCTGTTTCTAATAGCTTACTATCTTCCCATGACTGTTTGGTAGAATCTATGATGTTATTGATGCTATGTAAGAGTACTTTTAATACAGCGTCTTGAAATTTTACTCCCTGGTTAACAGTAGTGGTGGGATTAATTTGTCCCATACTGTTCCAGATAGTATCGTACTCCTGCTGAGTAAGAATATTCTGCTCAACCAGTTTACTCATAGCCTCTTTGTTCATGTAGGGAAGCAGGTAAAACAGGTTTTTACCATCAGCAAATCCTTTTACGTTATCAGCTGTGCTTTTCAGCATGCGGCCGTATTCAGCAAGGAACACATGGTTATACATTAAACCAAGTACGCTTGGATGTACCTGAAGTCCTTGTCCGTTCCAGGCTATTGTCTGAAGTACTTTAGGAATGTTTCCGAATATAGGAGCAGTGGTTTTATCAGAGTGAGTCAGTGATAAATGGTCTGCCATACCTTCTCTGCTGTTAAGAAACAAGCCGAGACGTAATGCCTGCAGTTCCCTCGCACTGCCATCAGTGATAGTACTATTACTACCATATAAATTCTTTATAGAATCTGCATAGCTAATACTCAATGAATCATAAGCTGATGGGTTGTTTTCCAGCGTATTAAACAGCCAACTACGTTTACGGAAATTATCTCCACGTATCCAGTCCCTCATCCCGTTCTCGTTGTTTTTCAACTTACGCACGCTGTGAGATAAAGCAGTGTTCATCGCAGTAGATTGTACACTATCCCCGTTTCCATTCTTGTGAGTGGAAGAGTATTTAATGACACTGTATGGTGCTTCAGCTGTAGCCAACAGTTTCATCGTAGTTCCTTCTTCATGCAGAGGACTTTGGTTAAACCACTCTTCACGTTTATCTTCAAATGCGTTATCTTCTCCTACAGATGATGTGTCAGTATCTTTATTAGCGGATAGCCCCTGCAATCTTTTAATCATCACATCGGCCACACCAAGTGGTTCTCCTTCCGCTGTACTGCCGGCGAATATTCCTTTCAGATTAGACCCTACAGATTTAGCTAATCGGCCAAACTCCCTCGCGTCGAGCAGTGTATCGATAGCTTTATCATTCAGCGTAATACCGTTACTATCCAGTAGCTTTTTGAAATAAGCTTTTTTATCAGCATCAGTAGCCTCAGGTCCATATACTTTACCTAAGCCCTCAGTGAGTTCTTTTACCAGTTGCTGATTGATTCCTACAAGACCGTGCTCGTTTTTAGTAAGGATTGGAGAATCTGTCTGGTTAGATTTCCACTGGTTAACTATACTCCTGATCTCACTTGCCCGGTTACTCTCTATCTTTCTCAGCGGCATAAAGCCATCTTTACCTTTGGTGTAAAGAATTACCATCTGTCTACGGGTATGAGCAGACATGATTTTAACCAGCTCTTTCTTTAATTCCCCTCCACTCTTACCCAGTTTTCTTACCAGGTATTCTACCTCAGGTACATCTGCTTTCATCAGTTTATTTAACATTGCATCTGCTGATGGTGGAGTATCGATCAGTATACTTTGAACTCGTTTCCAGAGTTGTTTCTGATCTGTACTTTGAGCCATACCCAGGAAATTCTTTTTAGGTACTGGTACACGCTGAGGAACAAATTCTTTAGCGCTGGCAATCACATCTCCCACTCTCAAGTCGAAACCTTCTTCTTTCTTTACTCGTTCAGCGTTTGCTGCAACGTAATCAGTATCTGCAGCTTTAATAGGAGTAATGATCACCGGACGGTTTTCCATATACGCTGTCATAGGTTTGCCGTACTCCACATTGTCACTATGAAAGTGAATGTTGAGTTTGGTTTTACCTAAACGCTGACGTGTAGTTTGATTGTCAATGGTAAGCTTAATGGTCTTAGCCGGCGGTACTGTCATTTTAAACTCCGCCTCAGGTACAGACAGGAACAATCCTTTAAGCTTAGCGCTGGCTTTATTCAGCATGTTAACACTTTCATTACTGATCTGCCAGTCTTCTCGCTGACGTTCGTTCTGTTCTATTTCCTGATCATCTCTATCTTCGTTCTCGCCATCTTCTACGTCCCGGCCAAGATAGTCGTTATTCACTCCACCGTCTTTGGTGAAACGTATGCCGTTCATTTCCAAATCACGTAATGCATATTCCCAGAATCCATTTCCTTCTGCTGAAGAGAATGAGTTCATCATCGGCTCGAAGTAATTAATAGTTTCTTCTACTTTAGCTTTAACTGCATCTGGTACTTTTACTTCTCCGTTTTGGATAGCTTTGAAGTCTTTTAGTTTCTGAGCAAAGTCTTCTTGTACACGTTTTTTTATGTAATCTACTGTACTCATCCCCAGCCTTTCCATATCCTTCTGCCTGTTATCATCTGCCAGCAGAGCTTCGTATTCTACCATGAACCTGTTAGTAAGAGTAGATACAATTGGAATTTGGCGAGAGGTAGTATCGAAGAACTTCCCGGTTTTATTACCCTGCGCGTCACGGATCGGCACCAGGTAAGCTTCCTGAGATTTACGTAAAGTTTCAGCATCTACAGCAAGTGGATTAACCTCTTTTTCCTCAACAGCTTGTACTTGTACTATTGGAATTACTGGTTTAGCCTCTTGTTTAACACTGTAAGGTTGTTGAGTTGATTCCCAGTTGTATTTATTAATCAAATAATCTAAAGCTGTAGCATGAGAAGGTTCACCTAATTCTTTATAATAAAGTATAGGTTTGCTTTTTAATTCTCCTGATTGCAGTTGTTCCCTTATCCACTGGGCTCTACTATTATCTGAGTTAATTACCCAATCAATATATTTTTCAACACTTTCTTTAGTAGATTTAGTTTCAATTAAAGTAGGATTGTTGGCTAAAACTTTTTTATCACTACTATATGGGTTACCAAAATGCTCATTAGTGTTTTGTACCCTTGTAGAAATTACATTAACAACATGGCCATAGGCTTTTAAAAATGGCTCTTTTGCATCTTTAATATCTTTCCATTGAACTATTCTTACATTGTCGGAGGTAGTTTTATCTCCTAATTTTGAGTATATATCGGTAGATTCACTTTGTTTACTATCGTTAGGCATAGCTGACATCACATTCTCCACAGCGTCAAGAGTAGGTTCGCCGTTTATATCTTCACTGCCTTGTTGTTTAGCAGTTTTTTCAAACACTTCTTTAATTGCTTGCTTTCCTGATTCAGTAATTTGTCTGGTTCCAATTCCTGCGTAATTTTTTGTAAGTGTGGGGGTGTCAGTTTCTACAAAATTATTCTCTTTAGTATTCCAAGTAAACCATTTACCTTTAGATTGATCAAATACATACACAGGTTTACCATGGTTAATGGCCATCCCTACAGCATATCCAGTACCACCTGTTACAGAAGATGCTTTAGCTGTACGCGTATCTCCCGGTATATTAGGAAATATCTTTTCACCAGGTTGTACAATTTTACCAATAGCAAATACTCCATCAGAATATTTAACTTGTGCCCAATTCCTAATCAACCTACTATCTTTCATAGCTTTGTACTGATAGCCAAAGTTTCTTGCAGCTGCTTTAGCTGATTCAATACGTCCTTCTTCATAATCCTCAGAGGAGATATGTTTGTTTCCTATTGGTGTTCTATCTCCATAGTAATAATGAACGTGATTTGTAAATCCTAAAAGTTTACCTATTCTATCCCATTCACTGTCTGATCCTATAGCTCCTCCACTATGATTTGTAAATAAGCTTTTCTCAATTGTTGGAGATAACATATCTCCGTATTTAGATTGAAAATCTTCACTTTTTACCCAGCTCCATACTTGTAGAGCTTTATCTTCTCCATATTTCTGTAAGAGTCCTGCATATAACAAAGAAGGCTCCCCATTAGGAGCCAAAAATTTATTACAAGTTGTCATAAAATAGGTTTAACATTTTTCGAAAGGGTTATGTATATCCGGATTAATGGATGTGATGCCAAGTTTCTGGTAACGATCAAATACTTCTTGTGTCGTCAATGCATTACGGTTACCATTAACCGAAGCTAAGTTAGATAGTTTCTCTAAATTGTCCAAAGTAAGTTTCATTCCACCCTGGTCTATTTTAAAAGATTTTACTTCCACATCACCAGGTTTGTTGAAATTATCAAAGTCATCATCTGTTACCTCATCAGAGAAAAACTCTTTTACCCGGTCGGCTATTTCCTGTTTGTCCTCAGATTGTACAGGAGTGATTTCTGTTAATCCCGCTTCTGCTGGAGAAGATGCAGCTTGTGCTACCAGTTCAGTAGCGCTGTTGATGTCTTGCATCAATGGAGCTGGATCAAAGTGAATCTGGCTATTTACGTTGTACACGTATTGAACATCTTTATCTTTCCTCGGAGTATAGCTGATGTTACCTTCCTTGTCAATATTGGTTCCACCGTATAGTGATGTTTCCAGTATCGATTTAGCGTAGTCATTGTAACTATCAAATTTTTGTGTACGTACTCTGCCCTCTCCCATAATCTCTACAGCGTTAAACTCTCCGGGCATGTTTAACCCCGGACGTTTACCATCAGATAAGTTAATAGTTTTAAACTTATCCTTGACGATATTCTCCAGGGCCTGAGCAAATGCCGAATCAAGTTTACCATTCACCAGTTTAGCTTTTACCAGGCTTCCACTGTTCATACTTACACCCACCTTAATCTCATTGGCTCCGAACTTTCCATCTTTCACAGCAGATCCAATATGCAACATTTTACGAGCTACCCCTGAAGCTTTTACCATTTCTTCATCACTGAAGTTGGTAGTTGGAGTATAGTACTGTTTTACGAACTCTTTTAATCCTGCAATCTTAGAGATGTCATGGCCGGTAGCTTCCAGTATTTTAGCTCTTCCTTCTTTCGCAGCGATATTCTCTACATTCTGCTTTAACTGTAGATGCCATTCTATTGCTGTAGCCAATCCTCTGACCTCTGCTGCAGAGAGTTTAGGAGTGGTCATAGGTACAGGCATGTGCAGCCCATTGGTAAGAGGAATGTAGGCTACTATTCCACCGGCAATGGCTTTCTTTTGAGAGTCGGTCATCTCTACCAGCGGTAGTGTAGTCGGCGTATTCTTATGAGTAAGAAAGTTCACTGAAACAACTTCAGCTCCGCTTCTTACCGGTTCTACTGATCCGAATACCATATTCTTATCAAAGAGCATCTTATCTGCTTTGTAAGTCTGGTACGTAATCTCCCCCTTTTCAGCTTTACCAGCATAGGTAAGGTGGCCATTACTTACATTGTTAACAGTTGTTTCCAATGGAGTTGTAATTCCTTTTTCCCATCTCATAATCAAATGGTCACGTATAGCACTGTTATCCGCCAGCTCCACTGCCAGTTGATCTTCTGTTAGTGTATGGTTGATATAATTCCCTTCTCCATCTTTTGCTGTGAGGAAATCTTCTGTAGGCAGATAGCCAATGCTTTTACCGGTAGTAGCATCTATTATCTTGATTGGCAGGCTCATGGTCTGCCCTCTGTCTATTTTACCTTTCTCATCTACCCAGTCAGAAAACTTTTTACGTTCCTGTATATAGTTACCGGTGCCCCTATCCAGCTTTTTATAGCTGTTTACCAGGTCATTAAAATCCTCATCTACCACTAATTGAAGTTTAGCTCCAGGTACAAAATGGCCAATCCTCAGCGTATCCTTGTTTGTCGAAGGATTAATTTCATACGTGTTGATTGTAACTCCTTTAACCTGTATCCCCACTGTCTTATTAACTGTACGGAATGTGCCCGGTTGTTGTACCAGTTCCTGCCTTTCATTGATGACATTATTGAAGTTTACCTTAGAAAAACTTTGAGCTTTATCCCCGGTGAGCATTTCCTGTACATCATACGGAGATGATACTACAGGTTGCTGTATTTCTGTATCTCCATCATCTATAGTTTCATCTACTTGTTCTAAATCCTGCTGCTGAGAAGAGATTGGTTCTGCTACTGTTGCTGCAGGCTGAGAAACCAGTTCAGTGGTTCCAACGGGTGCAGGTAGTTCCTCTGCAGTATGTGATTTCTTTTCCATTACTGCATCTCTCATCAGGGGCTGTAAGCGCTGTAAACCTGCATTGGTAAGTTCTTGTAAACCTACTGTAGGGTTATTTTTCAGATCTTCAGCTGTAAGCGCATCCATTTTCAGTTCTACCTGTTTAGCTACTTCAGCTTGCTTAGGATTAAGCTTAGACATTTCATCCAGGTAGTTGTTAGTTTCAGGGATGAACTCTTTTACCTCAGTATCAGGTAGTTTAATCAACCCGTTTTCATCTGTCTCATAATCTTGCCCGGCACTACTTTCTTCATAATCTGTACTCTCCCATGACTCAGGCACAGGAGGTGCACCTACCATCTGGTCGTACATATCTTCCTCGCTGTCATGCTGATCTACTTCCACTTGAGAGGTAGTGGGATTTTCCTTCATCTCTTTTTTAGTAGGTGGAGGAGGTGCCTGTTGCACTTCAGCTGCTTTCTGTTGGGTTGCTTGAGTTTGCTCACCAAGTATTTCCAACTGAGATTTGATTAAACCAATCTCATTGGTCAGATTCTCTACCATCTTTTTTGCAGCGGCCAGTTCTCTGTACAATGATAGTAGCTTGGTTTTATTGGCCCAGATTCCCTTGAAAGTCTTTATCTGCTCTTTGATCTCGGCTACACGCTGCTGAAGAGAGGAGAGCTGTTTACTCTTTTCCTCCAGTTCAGACTGTTTGTTAGCATATTCTTTAGCTTTCTGGTCTGCTGTAAGCTGAGCTACTGCAGCCCGTTGTCTTTGGCGATAGAAACTTTCAGCATCCTGCTGTTGTACCATTTTCTTCAGTTCTTCCTGAAGCTTTCCTTCATGCTCATGGAACTGCCGGTAGAGGTCAGCCTTGGTGTTATCTCTTGTCAGCTGCTGATAGTTTTTAACAGCGTTGGCGTGTTCTTGTTTGTATACTTCAAGCTGAGCACGTTCAGCCCTGGTTACGTTAGAAGCTGCCACTTCGTTAAGGTAGTCTTGTATAGATTTACCCTCATTCTTTTCTGCCCAGGTATTGTAGCCGATGCTATTTTTCATAGCTTCCCTGTGAGCATCAATGTCAGCTTTATTCCTTTCATGGATAGCTTTAATCTCGCTGGCCACCTTATCTGCATCAGCGTGAGGATCTGTCTGTTCATCGATATTTACATTTACTCCGTATTTACCTACGAGTTCATTAAGCGCAGTTAATCCACGTTTCCTGGATTGTTGTTTTCCCTCTTCTGTAAGTACAGGAGAAGACGCCTGTAGTAATCTAACCGCTTCCTGTAGTTTTTTACCATCTTCAGTCAAAGCTGATTGTTTGGCATTATGCTCATCAATAGCTTTGTTCCATGCACTTACTTCCGGATCTACTACTGCAGACGACATTACTGTGTCGAGGTCATCTAATGATTCCAATCCGGCTATACGTGATTCTTCTTTAGCAATAGCTTTTTCTGCCAGGTATAAGTTGGCTTTCTTAACAAACAAATGATTAGCTACCTGTTCAGTAATAGGATCAGCTTCGTCAGTGTACTGTCTATGTATGTCATGGTACATACGTTCCAGATGATCCATGTGAGCAGCATATTCCAGTGCTCTTTCTTTGTAGCTATGGTCATTGGCATCAATAGCATAGCCCGCATTCATTGCAGCGGTTTTACCGGCAACTTTCTGCTGCTGAGAAAGAAGAGATTGGAGTTTCTGTTCCATCTCTGTAGTATCCTCTCCATTCTGCTTAGCATCATTGATAGTAGTAGTAAGACTGTCTATCTGTGGTTGAAGCTGTTCACCGAGGTCTTTAGTATTGTCAATTTCAGCTATTTGCTCGTATTGCTTTTTCCATTGATCAGCTATACCCAGTTCAATTCCCTGGAATGCGTTAATGGTAAATAATTCATGTCTTACCTTTTCAGCTTCCAGTGCATTTCCTTTACTTACAGCGTCTGCCAGCTTTACATTTAATGCATCTACCTTTTCCAAATGATCAGCCAGTGCATCCCGGTAGTTATCGAATGTAGCTTTAACTGCACGTTCATTATAGGTCTTACTGTTAACCAGGAATGTTTTGTACTTAGCTTCTCCAGTGTTTGGATCAATTACTACTTTACCATCTTTCATATCCATTTCACGTTGGCCTTGTGCATTATAGTAAGTGTATCTTGGAGATATATGATCTATGAGGAATGCCTGGGCTGGTCCCATGGCCGCACCAGATACGAAGTTGAGTAAACCTTCTTGATTGGTAACATCCCCGGCATAGTGCTTGATGTAATTCCCCAGCATGTCCATGATGTTACTATCGTGTTCTTCTCCTGCTCCTATCCTTCTACCCTGGTACTCTGATTCCTGAGTGTTTACTTCTTCGATACCCTCTTTCAGCATTTCAGCTGCGTAGCTGTTAATGCCCTTACGAGGATTGAAATGTTCCATGATAGCCGGATCTTCCAGCGTCATAGAACGTATACGTTTAAGGTAGTCTTTAGTCCCTTCCCCTTCCAGCATTGCTCCTTCCCCTTTAATAAACTTCTTCACAGCGGCTTCTGGTTCATGGAATATCGCGGCCACTTCACCCAGGTTCAATAGTGTGTTAACTATGGTATTGGTACGTACAGTAGCCGCAGCACCTTTACCGGCTTTATCAGTTGCTATTTTATCAGCTGTGGCGGGGTCGTATCCATTCCTAAGTGCGTTGTCGTACTGTTTCTGATATACTTCTTTATAAATCTGGTTCCCTGACATTGCTCCTTCTACATAAGCAGAAGTCATAGCTGTACCTAACTGAGCCGTTCCTTTGATAGCTTTTAATGCTGCTCCACCTTTTTCTAAATCCATTAATACCCCGATGCCTTCAGCTAATTTAGCACTAACTCCGCCTATCCCTGCTGTAAAAGTACCCAGTGCTGCAGCTCCTTCTGCCAAAGATTGTAACCAGTCAGCATACCACCCGAAATCAGTCAAATCTATTTGCTTATCCGGATGTTCCTTGTATATATCTCCCAATGGGTTGTGTACTTTGTTAAAAAACTCGATCCAGTCGTTTGTATAATCGTTTTTAGGATCAAATATTTCTGCTAAGTACCCTGGAGCTTTTAATATACCTGTAACTGTATTTGCTGCTGCATTACCTACTGCTCTTCCTATTTGTTGAATTGCACTTTGATTTTGAGCTCTCTCAGTATCAATATCCTCAGAAAGATGTACACCTCTTTTATTTAAATAAGGTTCATAAGAACTGATATCGACAGTTGATGTTTCTCCTGAAGGTAATCCTGTTCCTACTACATTCCACAATGGAGATGCAGCAGGTTTACTACTTTTTTGATTAGTAGAAGAATTAGGTTGTGTGTTATTTTCACTTCCTATTTGATTCCATAAATTAATTCCCATCTTATTGGTTTAAATCATGACGTAATGCTGATAAAGCCATTGTTACATCGGCTTGAGATTGGTATATCATAGGTCTTTTTAAAGGATCTATAAGTACTTTACCTTGTCCATCAGTAATTTTGTATGATGTACTTCCATCTGGTGTAACATTTTTATAGATATTATACCCGATTGAGTTTCCTTTAATAGTTTCCATATAAATAGTTTTAAAACTATTATTAGGAATATCTGCCACTTTACCAGAGTAAAAGTCACTTAATAACTTAGTTCCTATTGCTTGACTTTGCGGGTTTTTCTTGTTCAATAATTCCATTCCAGCAACTTCATTTTCATTTGCTCCCCCTGGAAATTTTACATAGTATTTACTTCCATTTTTCACACTTCCATTAAACCTACCTGGAACATTTACATCTTTACCATCTTTAGTTTCTACAGTAGCATCCATGTAATGATTGTCTCCAATTTTATCAGTTGTGATACCATTAAGTTTTAAATGACTCCTAACTGCATCTGCTTTTTTATCATCCAGAATATTACCATCTGCATCCATAATTACAATAGATGGGTTACCAGTAGCTATAGCCTGATTTAATTGCTTAGAAGCATCTGATTCTTTATCCAGTTGAACAATTTTTGGAAAAAAACTTGCTCCAAAGTTTTTAGATTTATCAGCTAATACTTTTTTAGTTAACTCATCTTTTTTATCTCTGAGGTTGTTTAATTCTATCTGTTTCATATGCCTTTGAAGAGCCGCATCACCTGTCATTATTTTATGAGATTTAGGACCTTTACCGGCTATAACATCTGCCAAAGAAGTTGTAGGTGGGGTAAGTTCTTTTTCAAGTTGAGTTAGTCTGCTTAATTTATCCTTTCCTAATCTGGCATTTACTTCCTGTTCCACTGCATTAGCTACAGAATTTAATCTACTTACATTAGATTTTATTACATCTAATTTTGCTTGTACTTGTTCACGCTGAACAGGATCAAGATTAGGGTTATTTAAAGTAGTTTGTAATTGCTGCATATTACCCTGCTCAGTAGATAAGGCATCTTTTAAGCCTTTAGAATCTGACGGTATTGTTTGTAATCCTACAGCAGATCCTTCATACACTAAAGGAGGTATTGCAGGAGGCTTAGCATTTTTATCATGTTCCGATTTATAGTAAGGATTTTCTCTAAAGGTAGTCCCGCTTTCATGTTCATTTACAATATACTTATGGGCATATTTTAATGCTTCTTGTACATGCTGCTGCTCAATCATGTCTTGCTTCAGTTGTTTGTAAGCATCCCCAAAGCCCATACCTTTTTGCATCTTGTCTTTCAAAGCATCCCCTACCGTATAAACAGTATACTGTGGTTTACCTTTTTTGTCTAAAACTGGTTTACCATCACTACCTAATATTATTCTGTTTTCCAGTGGTCCTTGTAAATTAACATTTTCCGGTTTGAGGTGAGTATAATCATCCTTATATGTTCCAAGTAACCTTTCTTGTCTCATATAACTTTTCCAGCCCTCACTTGAGTTCATATAGTCTTTAACTAAAGCTTCAACTTCATTACCATTAAGAGATCTCGTTTTACCTTCTTCATCAATTAACCATTTTCCATCTTTACTGAACACAGTTCCTTTACTTCCTATTACAGTAGGATTAGCATGGGCTAAAGCTTCATCCACCAGTTTAGGTTTATCAATTTCTTTAGCCGGATCATACCCTCTATAATTAGCTTTATACCTACCAGTAGTTGGGTCTATTTGAATAGTACCACTTTGCTTATCAGCAAGGCCCATTAACTTGTCAATAGTCTCTCTACTTTGAATATCTCCTTTTTCGTATTTATCCTCCAGAGATTTACGATAAGCTGCTCTTGCCTGCATGTTTTGGGCAAATGGCATATAATCTTGAGGAAGCTGCTGAGCAAGCATAGAAGTTTCTCTCGTAGCATTTTCCAAATCTGGTCTGCTTGAGATAGCTTTAAGAGACTTAGAGTATTTATCTCTTAGCTTTTGTAATTCAGGTTTATCTGCACCATTAGCATTTAAGGAATTAAAAAACCTGGTAGTATAATCAATGTTATTCTGAGCTTGATCGTACTGCTTTTGCATTTCCTGGCTTACTTGTACCATTTCCGGTACAGGACTACCCTGATACTCTTGTATCCGATTACTGTTGGCCAATCTATATCCGTCATACAGTCCCATAGGTGATAAGGTTTAATGCCACTTACTGGCGTTCTTAGCGAATACAGCTCTACGTACCTGAGTGGTAGAGTACTTTCCTTTGTTAGCCAATACGTGGCTGGCAAATTCTTGTGTACCCATACCGGCACTTTTAGCGCTCGCTGTAAATTTACCGCGATTGTTTGGATTTATGTGAATAGATCCTCCGTTTCCGTATAACATTCCACCAAATGCTTTATGGCCGTACATTCCTTCATACAGATCCGGGTTAGATTCTCTGAGCTTTTTAGCCCATTCAGTATCTTCTCCGAACTTACGGTCTGCTACTCCACTGGCTTGCCACATTGGTTTAATGGTATTCCATTTTAACATGTCCAGGTTCATCCTGTCTTTGTTTTCCTGCTGGCTAATGTATTTATCTGAAGCATTAGCAAGGTTGGCAGACTGTTCACGCCGATTAGCAACCTGGGCTTCCACCAGATCTCGTTTCCATTGGTTATTCATTCCCACGTTCTGCCCTTCTATACCGGCATTTACCCTATCAGCTTCAGTTTGAAGTTGAGCATTGGTATTGCTTTCAGATTCAGCTATGCTGTTTTTGGCACGGATATTACTTGCAAGGTTGGTAGCCTTTGCCGCAGCTGCTGTATTTTCATCCAGCGTGCGATCGAGATTCAGGTTAATCCCTCTCGTCATCCTGTCTGCTTCAGCTCTTTGGTTATCATAGTTTACTCTACGAGCGTATACAGGATTAACCACTCCCGGAGCATTAGGTAATGGAGCACGTCTGAAACTGTTAGCTATGTTTGAGATGTAAGGAATTATATCTCCGAACTTACTGAACACGTTTATCCTTTGTTTAGTCATTGGTTGAGGTGCAGAAGGAGAAGCACCAGCTGTTAATTTTGTAGGAGCATCTGGCAATTCTAATGGTGCTTGTCCAGTTCTTACAAGATCAGCTGTAGTAGCTCTTGGGCGTTTATTACCCCCTACTCCAACTGTGGGAAGTTCATACATACTGCCAAATGCTGCTGTACGGTAGCGAGGAAGGAATGTACTATTATCATTGTTAACATTCATCCAATTGTAATTTGTTCCGCCTGAAAGAGAAGAACTTACATCGGTTGGACTATTAACTGGCTGTATATCATTGCCTCCCCAGGCAAATTTCTTTACAGCGGCTTTCTGCATTTTAGCATCTTTGCTTACGAATACTGATTTACGCATGACTATTAGTTTAATCCAAGCATGTACTTGGTGTATTCCTGACTTAATTTAAGTTGGTTCTCCTTTTCTCTCATCAGCTTGAGACTATTAATACGCTCAGGGCTGATTGCTTTCATTTCAATTTTACCTATAGCTTTAGCCAATGGTTTATGTAACTTGGCAAATCCCAGCCTGTCTGAAAACACATAATGACCATCGGTAGTTTCTTTACCCTCTACTTCAGCTCCCATATTGGGAATTTGAATCCCACCATCTTCGTGACTTGGCCCGTTAAATTCTGCTGCTGTGGAAGATAAAGGAGTGGAGGTTCCATCGGTTACATCTTCGTTAGCGATATTACTCATTGGGCCTCCTGCGGCCAGATAACGATCGGTTAAGTTTCCCCCTACAGCCAGTTTAACTGTCTGCATATTACCAGTGGTGCCTATAACAGACTTATTGGCGTTATCATATCGCCAGGCTCTTGCCCGTGTTTCTCCGGTTTTATCGTTGATATAGGTGTAGTCTTTACGACCGTCACCATAAGTATCCGCGTACATTCTAAATCCATTGTTATCTATGGAAGTAGAAAATGGCACACGGGATACAATTCTTCTTTCAGTAGGGAATGTAGTAGCCAGTTGATTAGTAGTCATAGGTGCACTACCAGGTCCATTCAAATCTCCTCCTGCAGCATAATACCCGGAAGCCAGGTTTCCTTTGACAATTGACGGGTCGCTGGCTACTCTTGCAGCGGCCATATTCTGATTTTGTTGTATCTGGTTAACCATCTCTTGTCCACGTAACCTATCTGCTATTTCTTTCTGCTTCTTGTTAGCTATCAATCCTACTCCAGCTCCAATTACTGCGCCAGCTGCTGCCCCCCATGGTCCTCCAAAAGAAGCCCCCATAGAAGCAAACTTACCCGCATTACCCAGTATATTACTGGCAGCACTCTTTTTACCATACTGATCAGCAGGGCCCATAGAGTCAGCCAATGCTCCTACAGCAGCGGCTCCTTCTCCTATTTGAGCATTACGTTTAGCACGTTCTGCGTCAGTTTCAGTAGCACTGTCTACCGACCCGCCTATTCCGTATTTCTTGTATCGATATTTTCTGGCTAATGTTCCCATGTTATCTCGGTGATTTAGAAGCATCAATATCAGCTCCGTGAAGAATTAACTGGTTTCCACTGGTGTTATCAAACTCAAGCCTGATTACAAAATAGTTGTCGTGAAGTAAGTCCTGATCAAACCATGGCTTGTTAGCATTGATAACATTAGGGGCTACTGCGAAATTATGGAATATATCCAGCAGGAACTTTGTCCCGTATGATACAAGCATGTCTCTGAAGGAATCGAAGTTCCATAGTCCTTGCGTTTTTCTAACCTGGTACTGTAGTTGATCCCATATATCAGCTATGGCTATTCTGCCAGTACATTGCTGATTATTCCAGATGGTAATATGAGTAAGGGTAGAAAATTCAGCTTCTCCATTTTGGTTAAGTACTTCTGTTAACCAACTCACGCTATTAAGGATCATTTCAGTCTCAGCGTTGAATATCACATCCACAAAGAAAGATCTTGGATTAGCATCATGGTATATCCCTGGATTGCCTGCATGGTGCTGGTAAATCTGGCTTCCTTTCAGATTATAAAGCTGGGTTTTAGTAGAGAAGTAGAAATCAGGAATGAAATCGTGAAAGAATACCCAGTCTTTGCCCAGCAGAGAATAAGAAAGAGTGTAAGATTCATCTACTACCTGGCTTTGGTCTACATCCTGGAAAGCGTAGCATACTCCTCCTATCTTTTCAAGGAAAATGCAGCTACCATCATCTTGGGTAGCTGCCGGGTTATAGTTAGCGGCTTTAGGGCTGGTACATCCTGTTGTTGCCATGTCTTACAAGTTTATGAGTTTGTTGGATTACATATACCATTGGTATTGGCGTATGTCTGTTTATTGGCAGCCACATCATTAGCAGCTGCTGTATCAGCATCAGCCTGACTTGTAGTTACCATATAAATACCTGCCGGTACAGTATAAGTTACAATGCTTCCTATTCCGCTTGCACAATCTATCTTTTGAGCCACATCACTCTTCTGTACGTTCAGATAAGTTTGAACAGTACCTCCACAATCAACATGGTTCGGTACATCGGGGTAGTAAGGTACGTTCACATCCTGGAACTGCTGAGCAGGAGTAGACTGGTTGTTCAGCGTGGTAATAGTAGTGTTAAGTCTTATATCTGTAATCTTCACTTTAGCCCAATGCTTAGCAGCAGCTGTAATAGTAGGAGTGGCTGTATTTACTTTCTGGCAGTAATAAGCATTTGTGGTAGGGTCATACACCAATGTATACCCTGGGTATGCGTTACAATTATAAGTGCCCACATCTGATATTGCCCCATCAGCAATACTACCAAACGTTGGTGCCGCTGAAGAGAATACGATATAAGGTGCCAGTGCGGCTTCCGTTGAACATGCTGCTAACTGGGCGGCAGTAGCGTTATAAACCTCTACTCCGATCAAGCCTTGTAGCTGAGTGTTATTACCAGTTACTGAAATGATATTTACTCCGGCATTCAGGTGTACTTCGTATACATGCCAGTACCTGAACAAATCTGCTGAGCCTGCTACATTTGCTCCATATATTGTGTTGAAAGAGGTATTAATAGCAGACAGGTTTTGAGTAACTACAGCTGTTCCATTAATGGAAATAGTAGCTGCATCATCTGCCCCTACACCGATGAGATAACTTCCTGCAGCAGCAACATTGAATTGACGTGAAAAACCTAATTGGCCTACGTAACTCTGGTTACCTTGCTGCCATACCCCAGTGCGGTTTAGACGTCCTGTAGTTCCATCCATTGCCGTACCGTTTGTAGTATTTGTCCAAAGGTTATTAATAGTGCTTGCTTCCCCTGCTGGTTTATAGCTATAAATTGGTGCAGTAGAGTTAATCAGTACTGTATTTGGCTTAGCTGTAATAGACCCATCACTATTGTAAGTACCTAATGGGTAGATAATAGTTCCCCATATACTGTACTCATTAAGGCTGTAGTGCTGTAAAGCTATACCGGTTCCACCACTGTTAGTAGCCGGCTGCTGATCTACTTTGGTACACATGGTTCCATCAGCACTCAGCGTGTAACCAGTAGCACAAGTAGGTGTTCCACCTATACAGCTTCCTGTATCCGGAGCAAATGCCAGACTTGCTCTATCCCATTTTACATTGATAGTTACTGTGAAGTTTACAGGTTCGTGCCCGTATATTCCATCAGTAGCTGACATATACAATGTGTATACGTTATGGGTAGCCGGGTTTAAGAATGAATTGTTTACCAGCGTCACTTGTAGTGTTGTTAAATCTACAGTGAATACTCCTGGTACGCTGGCAGATATTAATGCATAAGTGATGCTTTCATTTTCCAGGTCATAAGCCGGAGTGATAGTTCCAATCACTGTATTGGTTGGAGTAGTATCCAGGATAGTGAATACAGTGTTGGTTACTACCGGTGGAGCATCAACGTGAGTCATTATCACTGTAAGTGTAGCCGTTGTATTGTTAGTACCATCACTTACATTGATAAGTAAATCATATCTCGGGATAGCGATGGCATTTAGCTGAGTGTAGTCGTTTACTGTTACTTGTCCGGTAGCACTGTTTATAGTAAAAGCACTACCCGTGTTGCCGCTGACAATAGAATAGGTAAGTGTGTTGCCTTCTCTATCGGTAGCAGTCATGTTAGCTACCACACTGGTATTGGCAGTGTTGTCTGGAATAGTTACTTCCTGATTATTGAGTACCGGTGGTTGGTTTACAGCTGTCACTGCTACGTTGAATGTGTAAGCAGCTGTAGTTCCATCAAGGCCTACTGCCTGCCCGGTAAATGCATACGCGTTAGCAATGGCATAGTTTAAAGGACTTACCAATGTAATCTTTCCTGAGGCCGGGTCAATGCTGAATGGAGATGTGTTTCCTACCAGGTAGAAATCAGCTACACTGGTTCCAGTTGCTGTAGCTACCACTGTTCCCACCGGAGTATTCTCTGGCAGCGTGATTGAGATGTTGTTTGCTGTAGGAGGAATGATTGAAGGGCATTGGTAAGTAGTAGTATTAACTCCTAAGAATTTTACTACTCTTCCATTCTTCCTAACCAGATCTCCGGTCTGCAAACTACCTATCATGCTCTCATTAAAATCCGGTACCGTTGCTCCGCTGGAAAGAGCTACATTCTTCACTGTCAGCAGCAGGCGTTTGTACTTAGGATCGTAGCCTATAGTGTATCCATTTCCGATGAACGAGTTATTCTCTTTTAACCTTAGATAGTCTTTGAAGAAAGTGTTCATATCCCGGTTGATGGATTCAAGCTGACCTTTATACAGGAATACCTGACCTTCTTTACTATCAACGAATACATAACCAAATGGTGTACGGACGCAGGCCAGTTCATGCTGAGTGCCAGCATATCCCAGCTTAGCACTCATGGCCTCTTGTGGTTGAAACTGGAATATATCTCCACTCCCCAGGGTTACGGCAATCACATCTGTTTCAAGTTTGGTTTTATCCTGGGTAAGGAACATAGCATTCTCCATGTGAATAATAAGCCTGTCGTCCATACCTTCTATGTGTACCGGCAAGCCCATGTTTTTCTGGAACTCGTAGTAATCCAATGGCAGGAATGTTCTCCAGCTTCTGGTCTTTGTTTGGTTACTCATTTTACCCCCACGATGGATACGATATGGGTGCTGATACAAATCTTCACCGTAAGTATTGTACACGCTGGAGACGATGAGATCATCCAGTGCATTGCTGTCTTTGGTATAGCCGAACTGGTTAGGATCTTTAGACCTGGCAAAGTTGGTCAGGTAGTTTTGAGGATCGTTTCTTACCAATGAGCTTTTAGGGTAGTACCTGCTGTACGTATTGGCCGGATCTTCATACCTGCTGTAGAGATTGGAAGCACATTCACATACGAATCGGCGTACTACTTTATGTCCTTCAAAATCCCATGCTGTTCCATTGTGGTAAGCACCATTGTTATCTGCAAGAAACCATCCATAAGTATGGAATGAGTAATCACAGATGTAGGTGTCTCCTGTGAAATACACATCAGTAGATTGAACTTTATTGCTGTTAGCTGCACGGACAAATGACTGTCCTACAAATGGAGTAAACAGATTGGTTTTTATCGACATCAGGTTGGCCAGGAATGTCACTTCTTTGTATGGAATAGCTCCATACCGAGTTTCATGGTTTCTACTATTAGGTTGTACGTAAACCATTCCTACATCCTGTGTTTTATCATCTGTTGGAGGGTTGATATTAGCCTGCAGCAGAAGGTCTTCAGGGTTACTGAAACGTCCTCCAAAACATCCTTCCAGGTAATTGTTTTTCCATTTACCCAGTAGAATATTGTTTGGAATATAGCTGGTATCCTTTACAGCTTTAAATTTCTTAGATGGCACAAGTGGCGGAGTACCGTTTTCCAGGTAGTCCATTTTAAATACTATCGGACCATCATTAGGAGAATTTACAAATTGGTCTTCTACTACAGCAACTGTTCCCCATAAATCTACACGGCTTTCCTTTAGTTCCAGGGATATGTAATCCGGGGTAACTGATGGTTTATTGAACAGCATGTCAAATGCATGGAAACGGAATATAGACTGATCTAAGTATATAGGATTATGCCCAGTCCTTTTGTAGTCTATAAGTGAACTCCAGTTTCCACCTGTAGAGTAGTAAGAGGATGGCTGGTATTTAATCTCATTCTGGTTCCTTCCACCAAACAGCAGTAAACTCTGACCTATTACAGTGGAGTTGGCTATATTACGCTTAGCATAGAATATTTCCCAGCCTACTATCTGAGAAGCATACTCACTGGGGATGATCACGTTCTCTACACTAATACCCAGCATGTCAAGCATATTACGCCCATAACCAGGTTCCCCGGCATACAAATTAGATTTGCACCAGGATACAGATGGGAATCTGAAATGTCGTACCGGTTTACCCCTAAGCCTTTCCCCACCAATAAATCTACTATCGTAGTCATCAGTGTCCGGGTAAGTCTCGCTGGCATTTTGCCATTTACCGAAATACCCACTTTTGGAAATTGGATCAAAGCTGCTGATAGTATCTTCCACCTGAAATACCTGTGCTGTAACCCCTTCTGAAGAAGCTACAGAACTGGCACTAAGGTCTGCTGATGAGAGAGCAGGGCCTGGAATGGTAAAGCTGTCTGTGTATGTACCATCGTTCTTTTTATACCGAATAAAGAAAGCGTACACTTCCTTATGTAAAAAGCTTTTTTCCTCACCGGTAGTCATCGGTGTGTACACCGGATCTACAGTGATCAGTTTAGAGTGCCATTTCAGTCTCACCATATTGGCCCATTTCTGAAGTTTGAGTTTAGGCGCTTCTTCCAGCCCCATGATGTACAGGCTGTCATTTAGCTGGCCAATGGTTTGAACTTTATTGTAAATTTTACGTGGCGTAAGTATCTCTTCCAGCGTAACAGCTTCGGTTAACTCTGCTCCGCTGTACACAATAGTAAGCGTAGATATTGCCGGGGTATAGTTCGCTACCTGTACAGCTGATAGTACACCATTGATTTTACTAATGATGGCTACCTGTACGTAGTCATAATCCTGGTCTATATTGGTTATATCAATTTGTAACCCCTGATCAGTAACCTGGCCTGATGTGCCGGTAATAATCTTAGGGGCGCTAATGGATAGGTAGCCTACATCTGTACCATCTTTTTTGAGGTACTTCACCGCTGCATAGTAAGCTCCAGGAAGCAATGTTCCTCCGCTGATGGGAGTAACTGTCACGCTTGGTGGTATAGCGGCAGGAAACAGCTTCATATCGTTAAGCTGTGTTACCTGAGGATTGTCAAAGTTTACATAGAAAGGGAATCCGTTCTTATCGGTAAATGCTCCTACTAATTCTCCCTTGTAGTTTCTTTGTACCTGACCGGTGATAAAATGGTTAGTATCAAATGGTATCTTGAATGGCAGGTTAGCATCATCCAGGATAGGCATATAAGTATCTGTATCGGTGTTGAAATAACCTACGGCAGCGTTTACATTATTGCTGGATAGGATGATAGGGTATTTATCTGTTTCTAAGCAGCCGATGGGTTTGTACGGGATGTTAGCTGCAGAAAGTCTAAAGCCCAGTTCGTTTAGAACTGAGCCTTTGATATAATCTTGTATTCCATTTTTAGCGAAAGGATAACTGTTCTCAGGTTGTTCCTGTGGTCTGGTATCCCTGCTTAGTCTGTTAAACTTTTTCATACTACTGAATCAATGGTTGTGTTGGTTGAGTTCCTGCAATGTACGGCTGCTGAGCACCAAGAGCGCCTGCAGCTCCGAGCTGTCCCAGTCCACGAATATCATACATAGGTTCTCCCCTGTCTGTATTGAAGAAGTTATCGTAGTAACCCTGATGTGGCAGGAATCGAACAAATGTATTGATACGATGTTCCATGTCTTCCGGAGATGGCATGCGAATAGCAGCGATAGCCCGTGGTGCGTATATGCCCTCAAATTGTTCAAAGCATTCTTTATAGGTAAATTGCTTGTCTTCCCAGCCGGCGCCAATCATCATACTCCTGCAATACCAGTATAAAGCCTGTTTGTAATCCTGGTTATCCGGGATCATTGGGAATCCATCTTCATCCACTTTTACTCCACGGTAGTAGATAGTAACATCTCCTTCAGGAAACGATGTATTTATCGTTCCCATGTCAGTGAAGTAGTAATCATATGGGTGAAAAGACTGAGCGCTTATTTGTCTAAGTGCTGTAGCATATAGTTCATGTGTCCCTGCAGTCTGCTGTTTATAAATATCGGTAGAGAATGCGCTGGCATTGGTGACATAGAATAAGGGCTTATCTTTCTCAGCGGGTCTTGTACCTCCACCTTGTCTTAGCCTGTGGCCTTTATATTCCACACCATCCAGGAAACGTAAACCACATGGCAGTTTACCTTTGTGGAAACTAATATCTACCCTTTCCCATTTCCCTTCCAGCGTGAAACGGGTTTCCATCATATCCATGGCCTCGTACAACCATTCGTGAATGTCAGCTATGTAGCTGGCATCCTGGATTCTGGTGTTTCGGATAACATTTCCGATAACGGTTTTGAGGCTTGTATAGGCGTATTGCATAGTCGGTACTTATTAATAACTGGTTTGAATTTATATCTGTACTTCAACAACGGATTATCTGCTAACGCCTGTTTGAACTCTCCTTTAAATCCTTTTTTAGTGAGTGGATTTGCTGCCGCTGGTGAGAAATGGTAACAGGTTTCATTTGGTATCATTCTACCCTTGGCCCATTCTATTTTACAGTAATCCTCTGTTGTATGGTATATCCTCTGATATTGTCCATCTTTGCCCGGTATTTTCTGGATGAATGTTTGTCTCCAGTCTACCTGGGGTTTGGAGAAATCTCTTTCAATCCTCACTGCCCGTATACGTCCGAGATTGCTTCCGAGTTTCAACGTTTCCCCTTGAATGACTGCTTCTTTAGCGTTGAAGTAAAACCGTTCCACTACTTCTTTAAAGATCATCCAGCTCATCTTAACAATCACTTTGTTACCTTCTTTACAGCAGATGTAACAATTAGCGAGCTTTAATCTTGGTTCGCGTTTTCCCCACCATTCAGGGTGTTGTTGTAAGAGCTTTTTTGCATACGCAGCATAGATGTCACGTATACTGTACTGTTTAGGTCTCTCTATTGGTTTTGGCATAGCCTACTTTTTAACTCCGTCGTTTACCTGTATCTCAGGTGTAGATGTTCTATCCAGTCTATTGTAATCCACCTGAAGTATAGATTGTACAATTAGCTGAATCACTTCCCCACTGCAAGGGAATTCAGTGTTCCACGTATCACATTGTTTCTGTAGACAGTTACAGGCGTATTCCAGTACTTTCATAGGATCATCAAAGATGGCATCTATGCGAATACGGGGAATATCCGGCTGGTCTACAAATATCTTTTGGTTGAATTCGTATGCTGGGAAACGAGAAGAGAATTTACCTGTGCTAACATAATTGGCCATTCCAGGTTGCACTTCTCTGAAAGGGCTTTTACCATCTATTCCTCCTACATAATCAAACAGTGTGGCTCCGGCAGTAATTACTCTTGGGATATCATCAATGGTGATAGCTACCTGATTTCCTACCAGCGAAACACCGGCATCAGGATAACCGGCTTGCATGTTGATGTAAAGAGGTTGTCGAAAGAATTTACGCTTAGCAGGGTTTTTCTGAATCATGTTCACTATATACCTGCTTCTCCAGTATTTCACTCTATCCATCAGCTGTAGACGGAAAGGAAAGTCCAACTCCATTTCAAGGTTGGTAGCAATGAGCGTAGTTATTTCATTAGGTGTCATACGGATAAGGTAAATGGTACTGTAAAGATAGTAAAAAGGAAGTGAATAGAAATCCACTTCCTTAACGATTGCTTGTTTGTATAACTGCTTATGATGAAGAAGCTACTATAATCCAAGGATACCTTGCACCTCAGCATCAGCGTTAGCAGCACCATTAGAAGGGATAGCTAAAACGATTGTGTGAGGCTGGTAGTGCATTTCCACAGGAGTAGGAGAGTTCTCAGTTTTCACACCAGTCAGAATGTACACGTTGTATGTAGCACTTGATGTAGCAAATTGAGAAGGCTGGCCAAAATCTTCAGGACGTGCACCTTGTTCTGGATATTGAGTAGTAACGCCTTTGTAAACATCACTCTCTCTTTCCAGTTCAAATACCTGGTCATAAGTACCATTACCCCAGAAAGCACCTGCTGTGGTACCACCAGTGTAAGCTGCTACTGCTGTCAAATCATTCAATGCATCAATAGAGAATGCGATCTTGAATGTAGGACCGGCTAAAGTAGCTGTCAGTGTAATCATGTTAGTACTATTAAACACCGCTGTATTTACTACAGGGTCTGTATTCTTGTTGATAATGTTGGTACTGTCATTTACCAAAGCGGTAATCTTAGTCAGTACGGTGGCCAGGGTATCACCTGTTTTGGCTGTGTAGCCATATTCCCAGCGTGGGAAAGGTTGATAACCTGGAGTAGTTTCCATGATCTTAATGCTGTAGTAGTTACCTGCTACAGGGGTACCACTGAAAGTAGCAGTGCTTACCTGTTTAATAGGAGCAGCATATACTACACGCTGAGCAGTATAGTCTGCCAGGCGGAACCTACGAGTGGTTTCAATATTGCCATCTCTTTTTACGGCGCCATAAATCCAGGTAGTAGCACTTACAGGCTGAACAGCTGCAGGAGTACCTGTCAAAGCACCTGAGATAACGGCATTTGTATCTGCATTGATAAATGCAAATTCACCTTCAGCAGCATTAGCTACGAAGTCAGCCAGTGTGCCGGCTGTGGCAGTACTGGCTCCTGTACCTGCATAGTCCACCTGCTTGGTGATAAGAACATCTGCAAAAGTACCCAGGAGCGATTTCCAGTATTTACTCTTGTTTAACATGGGTATTCAATTTTAATAGTTACGGATTAGGATTAAGTGTTAGGAATTGATCTTACCATATTGTCCTGCAATTTCACCTGCCAGTTCGGATCAGCTATCATAGCTTTAATATACTCTACTGTCAAATCACAAATTGCATTATGAAACTCTGCCGGTAATTCACAATCCTGGTTTAAAATTAGGCTCAATTTTCTTGGTTTCTTCACATAGTCTATGCTCACCCCAGTTACTATGAAACTGGTGCCCCCATGTACAATGAGTTTATTTCCCCATAGTTCTGATATAGGACTTAGGTAGGAAGGTTTGAGGTATGCTGTATCAAGCATGCTGCTTACTTTATCCCCCGGAGATAACCTGTTTGGGTGCCAGTTGCCTAATGTATTGTTATAGATGATACGGTTAACTGTCTGTACTGTTCCTGCTGTAGCAACTACTCCTTGCTCTGGTACAATACTCCCTGCTGCCCATCCTGGAAACAGGAAACTGTTAGGAGCGATGATGTTTTCATACTTCTCCCAATACGCTTTCAAACCGAGTATGTTTCTGATGTACCACAAGAACAGATCTACCATAATATACCTTTCAGTTTTAGAGTTTGTTCCGCTGAATGTAGATCCATATAATGCTTTAATATCGGTTAAGGCGATAGTTTGGTAATTAGGTGCGGCTGTGCCCAGTATTAATTGTAAATCAGAGTAAAATGGAGCGGCACTTTTGTTGCTGTAAGGATAGTTTAAAATGAGTACACTTTCGCTATCAGCGGATGTCGCCGGAGGGTTGGTAGCACTATCTCCACACAGCAGATAAGTTCTGCTATCATCTGAAATCAAATAGGAGTAATCTCCCGGTAGCTGACAAGTGTAAACATCATCAGCATCATCCACGTTAGCTATCAAGTGCTGAGTAGTAAGCAGAGGACGGATAGCATCGGCATCCAGCTGGTCTATCTGGAAACCCCCACTACCATCCTTCCTCGGCTTTACTTTGGATTGAATAAATCTCTCCTGGTTCTTATTGAGAAGCCATACTATTTCATCATCCAGAATTTTACGTCTGGTGTTAGCTGCAATGTTTTGAGTTGCCTGACGCACCTCAATAATCATTTCAAATATGGTCATCTCAGATAAGGTTTATGCTGTTAAGATGCAGCCCCGGCAGCTTTACTTACAGCAGATTTTGCTGCTCCTTTTAGAGCTTCCTGTACACGGGCTTTATACATCACTAATTTTTCACTGTTTTTACTATCCTTTACCCAGGCTATAGCTTCTGTATCGGTATGTCCGATAGTCTCACCTGTTTGAGGATCTATCACACGGGTTCCTACTTTCTCAAAGATACCTACATTGATCATTGTCTGAATCTCAAATCGAGTTTCAAGCAACTTGTCTTTATGCAACTCAACCACTTCTGCAGGTTTCTTCTCAGCGTATTCTTTCAGTTTATCCAACTTGAGTGCCAAAGCATTCTTGCCTTTAAACTTTCTGATGTCTTCACTGAGTAATGTAAGGAACATATCCACTTTATCTTCGCCATCTTTAGCTGTACTTTTCTTCTTCACCTCCAGGTAAACTTCTAAAGCTTCATCTTTGTCATGGCCGACTTTAACCTGAGCATCTTCTTCAGCTTGAGGATCAAAAATGTAAAACTCTTTCAGCATGTTACCATCAGCTTCACTCTTGCTTTTTGCTACCGCTGGATGATAAAGAGCGTGGCGATAAGCTACGTAATCTGCCACATCTATTGGCATGTTGTCTTTTGAAATACCTGCTTTGTTGTCTTTCTCAAGGCCTATTTCCAGCTGTTTACCTTTTTCGTAAGGGATAGAGGTTTTCATACTGGCAAAGTACTCATGTACTTTCTCACGGAATTGTCTGTCTTCTGGTTCGCAGTCGATCAGAAGTGGCATTAATAACTTTTGCTCGTCAAAGCTTAGGCCACTACCTACTTTGCGAGCTGTTGATGTCTCCCAATAACTGCCAATGCTTTTCTTGGACATGGCCATAAATTCGGGAGCTGATTCTTTTTGTGCACCTTCCAGGAAACTTGGCTTCCTGTAAATGGTAATAATTCTACTGTTGGTAGAGAGGATCTTGTTCATACTGTATAGTTTATATCGGTTTATTAATGACTACTGCGAGGTTTTAAAAAAAGGCCCCCTGGAAAGGAGGCCCTGGGTTTTAAGAAACCTCTATACAGTAGTTTCTTTATGATTACTGTCCAGCAGTACACTGGAAATCAAAACAACGGTTGGCTCTCAAAATCTGGATACCGGCTGATTTGAAACGAGTGTATGCACTCTTATCCTGGTCAGTTGATAACAGGGTAGCTTTACTTTCGTTATCGATGTTGAAGCTGTTGGTCATAACCTGCAAGCTCTTAGGCATGTTGGTTAAACCGGCAATAACACCGTGTTGGAAAGCGCGGCCTTTTTGAGCAACGTGCTGAATGTTTGGTTGTCCATCGTAGTCGCTATCATCAATAAACACCATACGATAGCTTTCCAATGGCCATCCAGTTTCAGGGTGTACATAACCAGCAGCTTGTTGAGCCATGGCTACTTTACCCATATCGAAAATCGGATTATGCTTCACTTTGATGTAGTATCCATCAATGTGGTAGAAGGCATCGAAGTATCCTCCGTAAGCCAGGTTGTAACCTGTTCCACTTACGAATTTGCTACCCAGGTCGCTTACCTGTCCAAAAGATTGGAAGAAAGTACCACCTGCTTTTTTGATAGCCCTGTCGAAAGCTCTCATACCACCACGGCCAGTGTGTAATGTGATACTCATACCTGCTGTATCAGATAAGCCAAACAAGGCATCACCGATTTGGTTAGTCAGGTAATCGTAGGTCAAATCAGAGTACTGGCTCTTATTCTGAATCTGCTCGAGCAAACCAGAACCGGTTGGGATCACTTTACCAGTGAGCATGTCTTTCAGAGACACTTCACCATTTGGCAAACGGTTGTAACGGCTGTACCAGTAGTTGTGTTCACAGATGCTCAACCATTCCATTTCATACTGCCACATAGCCCAGTCCATCCAAACATCAGTTTCACCTTTGTCTGTTTTAACTGAGATTTTCATAACCTTGTTGGCAGAGTTACCAGCCCAGCTGAAGCCGTGGCGAAGGAAGCCCATCTGGTTTTTGTACATACCAGGCATTGCCATTTTGCTTTCGGTAGTACGGGATTCAGATTCAGCTACAGCAGTAGTGATATCGATCCACGCATTACTGGATTGCAACTCACTTACAGGACAGAAATCTGTAGGAAGTGCAGCGTTCAGGCTTACTGTATACTCGTATTCTCCTGTACCTAACAGCTGGGGATCTTCATGCACGTATGCTTGAATACCACGGGCTGATTGGATAATGAAGAAACGTTTGATCCAGTTGTCCTGGAAACGGATTTTGAATTTACTGTTTCCAATACCAGGCTTATCAACGCCATCAGTGTACGGAGTAGAACTCACGATACTGGCTTTGTGGATACGACCCATTACAGGATAGGTAAACTGAGGATCATCCAACTCTACGGCTGCCCTTTTCATAGCATTGCCTTCATAGCCTATGCCACCTAAGGTCATCAGGGAGATTGGATAATTTTTAGTGTAGTCACCCATGATGTAAGTAAGCTTACGGGTAAGCTCGCTTGGGTGGCCTTGTCGCTGGTGATAAAAGTTTGTTTCATCCAGCATCGATTTGCTATCGAAGATTGCTTCGGTCACTCTGTATTTAAGTGCCGGTTGGAATTGTGCCATATAGAGTACGGATTTTTACGGGTTTATAAATCTCCCAGTGC
The DNA here is from genome assembly GCF_004100315.1 of Hydrotalea sp. AMD. NCBI lineage: Bacteria > Pseudomonadati > Bacteroidota > Chitinophagia > Chitinophagales > Chitinophagaceae > Hydrotalea > Hydrotalea sp. AMD. The sequence continues at coordinate 69,494 of NZ_SCKY01000018.1, forward strand.
TACAAAGCTTCCCGGTTGTCGCCCAGCCGGTGCTGCCTGTCCTCCTGAGTTTTGGCCTTGTTTGCTCTTATCCACTACTTTCTTTAAACGTCTCACATTTTGTGTCTGAGCCTCACGCTGGATAAGAGATTTTAAATCGCCTTTTTTGTACAGCAGATAGAGAGATTCCAGTTGCCTGTTCAGCTCTTCGTCTGCGATTGGTTGTACAAGTAAGAACTTTCCTGTCCTCGAATCATACTCAACTTTCTCTCTTACGAACTCCAGGAATCCTGGTTTTTCTGTATCAGGTATGGCTATGTTTAAACCTTTACCTTCCGATACTGCTACTGTAAGAGATTGATTGAGTTTGTTCACTGAGGAGGTGTACGTTTCTTGAGCACGTTGGTTAGCAGCTTCAATATCAGCTAACTGTTGTGTGTGACTCTTTTCTATCGCTTTATACGCTACATCAGCTTGGTCAAACAGTTTACCATCTTTAATGGCTTTGTCTACCAGTAGCTGAGCGCTTTCAGCATCTAATCCTTTTTGGATTAAAGAACTCTTGTATACACTCACTTGTACGTCTGTACTTTCTTTGAATGTATTATACTCAGGCAAGCTAACAGTTTTCTCCGAGAAGAAATCATCATCACTACCTCCTGCTTGTCTATGTAACATGTATGCATACGCTCTGGGATCAGCTTTCTGCAGATAGCTTTCAAAGTCATTAACTGCCTGCTGCATGATAACCTTTTCCCTGTGATAAGCGCCTTCAGGACTGATTGGATCTACTCCTTCAGGGTATTCTATCTGGAACTCTCTGCCATGCAGTTTGTTCACATCAGTCCAGAATGCTAATGGATCATCATCTCCCTCTCCTGCCCCGTTCCCGTCCCCATCGTCACCATCTCCTTCTGCCCCTGCTGCAGCTGCATTAGGATTGTAGTCCGGGTCTTTCACCACTTTACCGTTTTCCTCTTTATAGCCTGGTTTGAGAGAACCATCTTCGTTCTTGGCTTCTTTTACCAATGCCTGGTACTCTGCTTCAGCAGCAGCGGCTGCCTGTGCAGCTTGATCTGCAGCTGCTTGAGCTGCAGCATCCAGATTAACTGATTTTTGTGTACCATCTCCGCCTTCAATATCAGCAAGGGAAGGAGGTAATCCACCTCCGGCGCCACCATCTCCGGCAGCTGCTTCGTAGAATAATCTTAAATAGTGTTTCATACTGTATAGATATTTGGTTAATTACTACTGTTAGTTCTGTTATTTCTTAGTTGATTTGGCCTTAGACTTACTGGCTTGCACTTTCATCTTTTCCACTTTCTCCTTACTGGCCAGTTTCTTCTCTTCCAATCTCATCTGTTTATCTTGCATAGCCATTTGGTCTTTATGTATTCTTTCACGGGATGCTATCTCTGCAGTAGCTTTACGTTCATCGGATAATGCTTTCTGTGCAGCAATTACACGCTTGGTAATCTCTGTAGCATCTGGTATTCCATTGTGGTTTTGGTCTCCGCCATCAGCTCCCAGGCCGGCAGCTTCAATAGCGTACTCTCCTTTGAGCATTTCGTTCTGGTCTTTCCTATCCCACTCTGCATTGATCTCATCTATCTTTAACAGTGATTGAACTTTTAAGAACTGTTCTTTCATCCTCTCTATATCTTTCTCATGCTCTTGTTCGCTTTCCTGCTGAGCTTCACTGTTACGAGCTTCTATCTCTTCAATAGCTTTCAGCTTAGCCATCAGTTCAGCTACATTGTTGGATTGAACAATCTCAAGGATAGTAGATTGTTTCACTCCATTTTGTATCATAGCCTGCATTTGACTCTTATACTGGTTGAGTATATTCTGTTCTTCAGCGGATGTTTTCACAAACACTCCCAGTTCGGCATTGCAGTAACTGTTAGGATCTATTGATAGCAGTTCTTTGTCAAAGTCATCTTCGTTGTATATGGCACGTATACCATCTACATTAATAAAGCGGGAGTAATCTAAAAACCCTTGTAGTTCACGCTCAGTAAACTCTTCAAATAGTGTGAAGATCATATCCGTCATAATAGTCGAACGGAATATCGCTGTTTGAGTAGTACCCATACCGGCAGAAGTATCCACCTGAGCCTTCCGCTGAGGAGTAATACCCAGCAGGGCGTCCCAGTCGTGGACGAAACTATCCCTTAGTTCTATCAGATTCTTGATGTCATCAAATAGACGCATGTCAAGGGTAGTATATTGGTTGAATGACTTATCCACTCCGATTTGATTTCGGTTGATAAGCATATAACCCAATGCATCTGCATAGTAGAAAAACTTCTCTTCGTCCCATCCATTCTGTTGAGGTATAGCATTCTGGTCAATGAGGGTGATTTTACCCTTGTTCTTGGCTATGGTTTTTTCCAGTACGAAGTTGGTAACCATATACATGATTGCATACGGAATACCCATCTCCAGTACTGATATATTCTCAGCGTGTGTATCGCTGTAATGCTTACCATTGTAAGGTAGCTTACAAGTAGAGAAATTATTCATCTGGTTACGCTGAACCGGTATGGCCCGCATTCTGCAGAAGATGTCATCACCTACTCTCCAACCTTCATACACTTCATTTACCCATTCTTCTTTGACTATCTTGATAGTATCATCAATAGCTGTATCTTCATCGAGAGTCATTTCCTGCTGCTGGCCAGTGAATGGATCCGTGTATACAGCATGCAGTAGTTTCTTTTTACCTTTCCAGGTCACATGATAAACAGGTATTTTACCACTGTAAGTATCGTATTTGGAAAACTCCTCCTGTAGATAATTGTACATGCTGAATGGAGTAACCCAATGCATGCGGCGTTCCAGCTCTTCATGATCAGCATCCTTCAGTTCATCGTAAAATTTATCTACCACATCAGAGATGGTGAGCAGTACACGTCTGATGGCCCATTCCCCATCTTCTATATAATCTACTCCGGGACTTTTATCAAAATCAAACTCTAATGGGCTTACACGCTCATAGATAAAGTTTCCGTTTTCAATGTTCTTATAACTATAAGTACGACCGGCAATCAGCCAGTCTTTAAACATCTTCAGGAATTTCTTACGTATTTCATATTCACGTATAGCACGCTTTACCCATTTCTGTCCACGGATAGCGATGTTATCTTTATAGCTGGCATTGAATCTTTCTTTCACCTCTTCGGGAGTAGGTATTTCCTGCTGACCATCTTGTGCTTGCTGTCCTCCCTGAGCCGGTATTTCCTGGAAGTTATGACCCGCTGCAGCCATCTGCTGCTGTGCCATAGCCAGGAAGTGCTCTTCTATGTTCTGTTGAATAGCTTTCATCAGCCCGTCGGTATAGCTGTTGTAGGCATCTTCTCCCATGTTTACTACCTGGTACACAAACGGACGCTGAGGATATTCTCCTAACAGCAGATCAAGGTTGGTCCTGATCATACTGGTAGGTCTAACCTTGGCCGGGTATTTCTTGTGATTGGGATTGGTAGCGTTGAGAGGGTCAGTGATGTGGTTGAACCAATCCAGTGGAAACTGGTTATTGTACACAGCATATAATACACGTAAATCTTTACGTGCAGAAGGTGCTGTTCCAAAATTAAAATTAGACAGGTGAACGTAATAATCTATGTTCTGCTTAAACCATTCATAGTTTTTATCTGTTTTCTCCGCCCACGTTAACCTTTGTAAAGGTCTACCGGTAGGAGCTGTCCGTTTCCTGTCATCTGGTAATTGATTTGACATGTGCTATCATAGATAAGGCACATCGAATATCTTAATACGAGCTGGTAAATCCTCCGCTATTATGTGATACACTCATACCTGTTTGTGCCCCATCTCCTCCGAATAACGGGCGTGAGTAGAACTCTGCTTTCTTCTGGTTGTTTACTCTTGCTTCTTCCCGGTAGGCGTTTTCTTTCAACATGAACATGGCCATGATTCCTGCTGAGATCCTATCTGCATTTCGTTCCGGATTGTATTTCTTCATCTCATATAGCAGCCCCAGGTCATAGATTCTATGTATATTGAGTATAGGTTTTCCATCTTCAGTAACTCCACGCTGTTGCGTATGCCAGTTGGCCAGGTAAGTTAAACCCAGACGTTTCTTCTCCGTTGGCATATTCATAAAGATTGCCCGGTTACGTTGTGCCGCGGATGAAGCATATTCCTTGTTGTGCAGCATCTCTGGTTCGTATTCCAGCTTGTCCATTCTTTTAATCATACGGGCATAGTCTACGATACCTTGTCCACCACCGGCTATCTCTGACTGGATAGTACAGTTGTACATATCTGCCAGCATGAACAGGTTTTTGTAAGCTGTCTCCAGTTTCTGTGGCCTGCCGGTGTACCATGCTACTGGTAGTCCTTCATCTATCGGATCTATCTGGTTGTACTGTTTCCATACCTGCACGCTGAATAGAGAAGTGAGGTCTTCGCTTTCTTCTTTATAATAGGGGTCAACTACTATCTGGTACATTCCTGGTGGAACGGTTCCTTTGATATCCAGATAGGGCTTGGCTACAATACTAATACATCCTTCCAGATCATCTTTATCGGAATGTGGGTATTTCTCTACCGGGCGGGCCACTTCTTTAGGTTGTGGTACAAATACTACTCCTAACTGTTCATCTCTTCTCAGCTTACCATGGCGAATCATTCCTGCAATAGAAGACTGTGTTTCCACTCTACGTATCTGTGCTTCTACCTCAGCGATATCAAACATGTTCTTTTTTAATCGCTTAAAACACTCGCTTGGCACGATAGGGTATTCTGCTTTGTATCCATCCAGTACCTTAGGGTCTTTAGCTTTCTTCCTTTTTTTGCGAGCTTCCTTTTCACTCTGGATAGCTGCTACCACATCTATGTTTCCATCTGCGTCCATGAATGTACTCTTGGTACGATATACAGGTACAAAGTACCCACATTCAGTTCCTTCATATCCTTTCTCCCATACGTTAGGAAATGAAAGCATATCAAAAATGTCCGGGTCATAAAATACATCTTCTAACCCTTCAATGTCTGGTCCTTCTTCCCCACCTGTACCGAATACACTCATCTGGCCTACGTAGATGTCACCATCTTTAATACTACCCAGACTTACTCCTATTGCTTTCTTTAAGTTTCGAAAAGATCCTGCTTCCTCGAACACTATCTTACGTCCTCTCTTACCCCTGGTTTTATCCGGGTCATCTATTACTACTCCGATTATCTCAGACATGCTACCTCGTTCTACACCGAATCCATCTATATAGCTGGCACGCTGATAAAGAAGAGTGTTCTTTTTTTGCCTGTTTTGTTTCCACTCTAAGCAGTAGTCATTAACGAAATCCAGCATCGGCTGCACTTTGTTAAGGATACCATCAGTGGTTAAATATTGCTCTATACCAGCAAAGTAATAGCTTTTAGATCCTGGAATAAAGGTGTAGTTAAATGCCCCATCGCTGGCTTCTTTATAAGAAAATCCTGCACCACGGCTTTTGGCACACGAAAGATGTTTGGCTCCCGGCGAGCGTATTCCCATAAACTCCCCTCCATACCAGGCTATGTGTTTGAAGTTATACCACTCATAGTCTATCTCGTAGAATCTTGGGAAATCGAATATACGTTCTGCTGTAAGTGCTCCTACCTTTTTAGTCTTGGCTGATCGTCTTTCTTCAAAAGCTTTTAACGCTATCTTGTCATCGATCTTCATTATCGGAGTGAAGTTCAAGTACCAGTAATGCCTGCCTGAAATCCATAATCCCCCTACGCTGTACCCATTGGCACACCTCTGTTCCTGCATATCCCAATATTCATTCCATTCTCTCGATCCTACAGGCGCTAAACAATAACGACCTCCGTTTTTACGGAAGTCTGTTGCTGCTTCAGAAAAATATCTTGTATTGACAAGGTTATGAAATCCCATGCTGTGTATAATTATGATGTTACTCTTCCGGTTCTTCGTCGTCATCTATCCCGTTAACCATATCTCCTATCTTAGAGAAATCTGTCTGTTCTACTCTTGACCCTGCAGGCAGTTCTGTTCCTTCACTAAAGTTCTTATTACCACCCATTGCCTCTCTTCTTCCCAGCGTAGCAGTTCCTCTGATACTGGCATCTCCTTTCAGTTCTTCAGCTACACGTTTACGAAACTTATCTACACTGTCGTAAGCTTTTCCTAATCTCTCCAGGTTTAGCAGGTAGCCATTAGGACTATGTACCAATTCTCCTTTCTTATCTACCAGCGTAAAATCGAGGTCTTGGAAATATTGGTCTAAGGCATCCAGAGATTTCTCTACAGCTTTGAGTGTTTTAAGCGATCTGCTGCTGTGGAAGAGAAGTTCTTCATAGCGTCTGTGAGCATCCATCACCGGGCCATCGAGATCTGCTTCAGTTAGTCCAGCATATTTCATAGCCTCTTCCCTGCGCTCAAAGTCCGGGTATTCCCTGATAGGGCTGGTGAAGTCCAGGTCGAAGTAGATGAATGTGAACTCTCTTCTGGCTTTGAGTTTCTTATCCCCACGGTAGTCTCCCTGGCTACCCTTATCTCTTTTGAGTAGAGCCGCGAACTCAGGAATGAGCATTATCCATTCCTTGTTCAGTTCTACCTGGTAATTGGCATCAAGTGTGAATAGTCTCATCGTCTTCATTTTCTAAGTCAAACAATATCTCAGCTGCTTTCTTGTTACTCTTCAGGTAACCTTTCATCTCTTTGCCCAGTGAGTGCAGGTAGTCTTTGTACTGCTGGCTGTAAGGTTTAACGTGTATTTTACCCAGGTACGGTATCATCACTCCTTCAAGCCCTCCCATCCGTATTGTATCTGCAGTAAAAGAAGAAACATATCGGATGATATCCTCTACTGTTCCAATGTTGATGTTCATATCATCAGCTATTTCCCTGATGATACGTCCATTACATTCTATCTCTGTATATTCACTCATATAATTTACCTATTTATGAATTTTACCATCATCAGCACCTCTTTCTTTAAATATGGCACTGGGTATTTGACTGGTTTTGGATTAGGTTGTTCTGCTGAGGGATGGGGATAGTGAATGATGGTCATCGTTCCAGGAGTGAATCCCTGGTATTCCAGCATGAACATGTATGTACTCAGCTGCAAGTAGTAGTGCCACACGTTACAGTCCATGATATGACCCAGTGGTGGTTTCATCATTTTACGTGAGCCATTTCGGAACTGGTAGCTTTCGAAGTCTAATCGCTCGTTGGTTTTATAATCTTCCACATGAGCGTATCGTATTTCATCTACAGTGAGTAGTATTACCTTGTCAGCTCTACCGGCTATTTTGTATCCGTGATGCCATAGTTTTCGTTCTGTGTATATTCCATCCGGACGAGTGATCCAGGGATCTTCTTCAGTGATGGCATCTGCATGCACAGTGAGCTGATGGTCGTTAAACTTGTCAATCATCTTAGCCTGCAGGATAAGTTCATTGGTATCGTGTATATGATTGCCTCGGATCTTACTTTTCTCATTCTTAGTAGCCCACTGGTTAAGCCAATACTCCGCTGTCATCCCATGTTTCTCAGCGTAACGTTTAGCTACTTCTGGACTATCGAATGGATTGACAAACTTCTCTACCAGCTGAGAAGCTGACACGTATCTACGTCCAGCCACTGAGTAAAGATGCTTGGCGTCATCATAGGCTACAGGAATATCCTTGTTTAATATGATATTGGTGACATTTTCCATAAAAAACTCGATCAAGCTAATCAAGAAAAAGCTGACATCTCTGCCAGCTTATCATTAACGTGTTACTGCTTTTACAGCATACATCTGAGCGGTTTCCAAAAACATTTTAGCTGTGTTTGCTAAATGTATAATGTCCGATTCTTGATCTAAACTTGGGTTAGGTTTTGAGTTTATCCATTTGTCGATCTCATCGTAAGCATCAGCAAATATCTGTTTGATAGCTGCTACATCTTCACGCTGTCCGGGATTGAAGGACACAGACATTACCTGCTGTCCTCTGGTTAATTGTTCTGTCATATTCTACTTTTTAAGTTTTGTAGTGTCAGCTGCTTTTACCTGGCTCTGTACCTGAGCAGCAATTTCCATTTCCAGGCTATCTACTGTAGCTGTAATGAATTTCGCCTGCTGATGAGGAAGGTTACTCTCATCTACTATCTGTTTGATAGCATTAAGTTTTGTCCAGTGCTTGTTCAAGCTTGACTCTGTAAATGTGATGGAGAACGTACGTTCTGCGAGTGTGAATGCTGATCCTATTACAAGAATAGCGATTAGCAGAAAGGATAACTGTTTCATACTGTACGATAAGGTTTGAGCTAAGGTAGAGAGAAGATGAATACCGAGCAAATTTTTTTTACGTGTGTGCCTCACCGTTAGTTGTAGTGTGAGTGGTAAGAGAGAGATAGCCCCTGGTTTTTTGGTAGTAGTTTGTATCCCCCGGTTGTGGTACCACCTCCAAGCAAAGCCCCCTACTAAATTTTGACAGGGAAAGTACCCGTGTCAGTCTTTTAATTAAAACAAAAACCTTTCGGCGTAATTAGGTCAACCGAAACAATTTTATGGCTCAAACAACAACTCCAGCAGCAACTCAAGAAAGAGTGTACGTAACCCTCGAAGATGGACGTAGCGTACCAGCTTTAACCATTGACAGAGTGAACTCAATCATCAATGGTATGGTGAAAAACGGCAAGGTGCTTACAGCCGAAGACAATGGTAAGTACATCAAAGGTTTGAAGATCGTAGGCGATGGCAATGCGTATTCAGGCCCAATCGGTTTGCGTTACATCTATAACGTAGACTTACTTAGCCATGTGGCTTACACTGGTAATGGCCCGAAGAAAATGGAAGCATTAGCTGCCATTCAGAAAGCCAAAGAAAGCGGTGATCTGTTAGACATGCACAACGCTTGCCGTGAGTTTATGAATGCCATCACAGTGTCATTCAGTCTTCCATCACAGAAGTTCACAAACAACCAGCTTATCAAAGCACAGGTTGATTTGGTGACAACTGATAACGGAAGTTTGATCACACTGAAGAATGTGGCCGAAATGGAAGCTGAAACTTTAAAGCCTCGCGCAGAAATCAAGTATGACTTGAGCGCATTGGTTGATGGTTTCAATCCAACAGAACTGATCAGCAAGAAAGCTCCCATTGCTGATGAGAATGCATTGAGTTAATTGGAGCACGCTGGAATGGAGAGAGTGAGCCTTCGGGCTGCTCTTTCCTCACAGCGTAATCACGGGTAAATTATTTCATCATCATAAATCTATAGGTATGAAACGCTACTGGTTAATGCGCACAGTAGGCACTAAGATTGTCTACCGCCAATTGGTATCAACTCTCTCACTGGCATTCGGTGAGAGTCTGTTCGTGAATGGAGAAGAGTTTGTGGTAATATGTTAGTGATTTGTAGTATGGCCGCTGGTGAGATAGCTCACTGGTGGCCTTTTTTGTTGACCATCGTAGTACACTACTACGATCACCGGTCTTGCTTATTTGTCAAGGATTGTATTACAGTTGGGGCAACGTACTCTTCTTCTACAGCGTGTGACACTATTCTCTTGTTATCTGGATACATTTTAATCCTACTACCAGAGCATAGGTAACGTGGATTTACCCAATACACATTCTCTTTCTTTCTGTATATGATAGCAGCGTTGACTAATTCTAAGCGTGCTCTCTGCACCTGTCTATCAGATATTCCTAATACTGAGCATAGCTCATTGTCATTTATCCTAATTTCATCACTATCTCTTGGTATATAGTATTGCATCCAGGTATATAGTCTAATGGCACTTGGACTTAGAGATAGTATAATTTTCATCTTGTCTTCCTTATCCTTACCTCTGTACACACGGGCAAAGTGTATCGATTCTACTTCAAAATATTCTCCCTCACTAAGTGACTCTTTCCACTCAGGTACATCTCGTTTTCTAACTCGGTGCACTGGTATTTCTAATGTCTGCAAAAATGGATTTATACGCATAAAGTGGTATTTTTTGTGAAGATACGACAAATAGTGGTATATGTACATCTTTTTGTCGTTTGGATACAGAATATACCTATTTTTGTGTAATTCCTGAGACGGGGAAAAATGAAATATGCCATTCAAAAAAATGAAACTCAAGCCCAGTAAGGGTTCTACAGATTTTCGTAGTATAGAGAGGACTATATACTCCCTTCACTCCCATTTCTATCATTTTTAAACATTTTTGACCATGTACATTACTAAGAAGATGAAAGCCCAGTTGACTGCTGCTGGGGTAGATATATTTGATAAGCAGGCAGTTAAAAACTACTATGCTGAGCAGTATAAGTTACGTATAGCCGCTGAGGAAGAAGAGAAAGAGGCTCGGTTGAATATGCGGAGGCGTATACAGGCACATTGCACTGCTCATCCATCTACCGCTGAGGATCAAGCGCTGTATGATTTGATCGAACGGGAAACTAATGGTAAGTTCTATAAATGGCTATACATGGAACCCCTATCTTTCTCAGCAGACGAGAGTTTGATCTCTTACTGGAAAGAATTGAGGTATTTGAATGTGGCCAATCCTCAACGCTATGATTTAACCAGGTTGGTTGCTGCCGGTTTGCTATTTATGGTGGAAGGTCACTATAAGACTAAAGCTCAGTTGAAAGAGATTACTGTTTATGACAAACCTGTACAGTATTTCAAGAATAGAGAGAAAGCTATTGAGTTCTTACTCAAGAAGTTACCTGCTGAAACTATACGGTTAGATAATGGTAATACAGTGTTTGAATTACATGATTTAGCTAAAGAACTTCTTGGAACACTGTCGATGGGGGGCTGAGACGGCTTGCAACCCTCTCTCCCTCTCAATCCATTTCTACTTACCTCTCTCTTCCTCTCTTTTCCCATCATCACCATCTAACCATACTATCACCCCTCATCCCTACTCTTTCTTACCCACGAAATCTCTCACATTCTGTGCCTGATTTCTCACTACTGCTGAGTAAGATGAAGGGCTGATTTCACAATATTTAATCTCTTAACCATCAAATTTCACATACTAAACCTTAACCGATATGATACACAAACTCGTAGCAGCAGTATTAATCCTGTTAGCAGTGCTGCAGAGGGGTATTTTTTTAACAACCACAAACTTATAACCATGAATCACAGTCAACACACGCTGAGTAGAGAAGAAGTGCTCGCTCTACAGTATGAGGTATGCTACCAAGGAGAATACGGAATTAAATACGGTAAATGTGCTCTTACAGGAGCAAATGGATTAATTCCTGTCTATCCTATAGACAAACACTTCGACAGAGTAGCAGATAGTTTTGCTATTACATGTAACGATCCTACAGTGAGAGTGTTTATACCAATTCACAGAATTTATTCATTCACTGAAATAAAACAGCCATGACAACTACTATCGTTATAGCAGCGTACGCTACAGGAGTTATTGTATCTTATTTGATACTAAGATTTAGCAAAGATGTTGAGACATTCTCTTACCGGGATATGATTATTAATCTATTGGTAGGTATTTTCAGCTGGCTATCTGTACTGGGGATACTATTTATACTCTACACCTTATTTGTAGACGATAGTATACCTAACAGCCCAACTCTTAAAAAAGCTCCTCCAAAATGGCTGTAAAGCCAATACAAGTGCTCAGCGAGAGCTGAATAGCTGGGTCTGAGCACTATTTCTTTAGGGCAGAGCACGTAGTGTAGCTTAGTAATGGATCAACTAAGAAGGTAAGTTCGAAGCTTACTGCCCTGCAAAACAACTACTGATTAACACTAAACAGTAACAAAACATTGTGGTAAGGAGGTATGGTTCGATTCCTGTAAAAAGTGCCCTCTATGTTACAACACAGTTCTAAGATGTGTTTAGTTTGGGTTAATGTGCTAAGTCCGTAGGCGTAATCGGAAGATATAGTACTTCACTTAGAGGACAGTAGTTGTTTACCTTATTGTTTGTGTGGGGGTGATTGAGAGTTGTTTACGATTTTGTTATCTCTCTCCTGCGTAACCACCAACACACAAACATACTTTATTAATTACCAATGCTGAATGCAGAGCAGTAGTAACGGCGTAAGTCCGACTAATTAATACTATTACAATCATTCTTAGTACATACACAGTAGAATTAACTATCGTGACCCTACTTTTATTGGAATAGTTTAAAACTATTGAGAGATAAAAAGTAGGGTGCTAATTTTTTTAATCACAATCAAAACCGCTAATTATGTCCTACTTTTTTAATGAAGAGCTGAACATCATTACAGCTCTGTTTGCCGCTGTGCTTGTAATAGCACTGATTTTTATCCTGTATAGAGGTAAAACTGCATTTGAAATACCACTTGATTTCGATGAAACTGGAAAGACAATTCATGCTGATAAGAATATGGTAGGCTTTGTTGATCCAGTAAATAACCAGCTTGAAAAAGTGATCATCGGAACTCAAGTAGGTAACCTGGAAATCTGTTTTTACATGACTCCGGCAGTGATCGGAATCGGAGCTGATGCCAAGCATGCAGTAGTGGATATTACCTCTGTACATTTAGTTACGTATCAATCTGATGATTGGAGCAGAAGCGATAATCTACTCCCATTCTTATCAGCAGAGCAGATCAACAGGTTTGAACATATAGCCTACGTTGAATGGACTCAGCAACAACGCATCAAAGAAAATATCGCATCATTACCAATTTTTTAACTAACAACTGTAGGAGAGATCGTAGCCTGATAAAGCACTGTGAACGAGAAGTGAGAGTTTGTGCTTGAGGGATAGGATTTTGTGGAGGCACCACAGTCCCTCTCTCCTACCAGTTTTTAAATCACACAACAATGAAAAAGATCATTACCCTGGTATTAACCGTAGTGTTATTCGCTATTCTTACCAGTAGCTATAAGAGCACTCAAATCATGTGCCCTACCAATCACCCAAATTACTTTTACAAAAAAGCCGGTGTAAAGCCGTTCAAGAAAGTAAATCAACTGAGGTGTTATAAATTTGATTAATCAAAACCATTAAACATGAGCCAGAGAATTTCACAAGAACGTGCTTACAATTTCCTGCTGGCTGGAAAAGCACAGTTTACACTACACAACACTCAGCCACGTAAGAAATCTGAAGATCAGTTTACTTACACCATTAAGCAAAAATCCCCTGGGATTTGGTGGGTGTATACATCTACAGTGTACATCGGATTTTTACGTGGTGATGTGTTTGTGAGAAAAAACCAGCCGGAGGGCCAGTTCGCTCCTCACATTGAGAAATCTATTGAGGTATTCACCTGGTTCTGGAAAGCCCTTATTGCTCAGCGGATACCCTATAACATTCACATCCTTAACGTAGGACAGTGTGGTTACTGTGGTAAGAAACTCACTGATGCGGTCAGTATCGAATACGGCATAGGGCCACAATGCAGAAAAAAACTTGGTATCACAGTTAAAAAGGAAGAAACAGTATGAGGAAATATAACTTAGTAGG
>NZ_SCKY01000019.1:0-1660 GCF_004100315.1 Hydrotalea sp. AMD
GAAACAAGGTAAAGTACATTGCGCGACAGGTAATTGTTATACACCTTTTGATGAACATACTTCTGACAAAGTCTGTTTTGTACAGTTAACTCGGCATTTAACTAAAGAAGAAGCTACCGCTAAATTACAGTCTTGTAAAGAGTTGATGACACAGAATAAAGTTGATGGTTTTACTTTCGTAGAAACTCCTGAAAAATTTAGAATAACATGACATACGTAGACAAACTTGGCATTGAGCTAAAAGTAGAAGATTTTGTTTGCTGGGTAATAGACAAGAATTACCTTAAAATCGGAAAGATCATAGGATTTACTAAACATGGTTATCCACGAGTAGTAGAATATTATCCTTTTATAAAAATAACAACTAAGGATGAGTTTGCTGTACTTGTAAAGACAACCGAGATTCTTAAAATTCCAAAACCAAAAGTAAAGAAATGAACAACGACTGGATGATTATCTACCGGGAAACTGACTATGCTCATTTCCTGTTTAACGGGGAATGGCCCGTTAGTATTCGACCGCATGCTCAAGCATGGGGAGAACAGTATTCTGATAAAGTAGAAGAACAGATCAGTAAAACTGAAAATGACATACCACTACTGAAAACAGTATTGAATAACACGCGTAAGAAGATATTTACTTGTAACGGTGTTCGCTATGTTGTACTTCAGCGTGGTGAGTTTATTAACGACTAAATATTTTTCATTAGAAAAATTTGGTAATTTCACTTATCCATTTTTAAATTTGCAAACCTTATCTACATGTCCAAAACCCTACGGAATGTCCTTAATTTAAAAGGACAAAATCTTATTGAGGTAGTACTTACCTCAGACAGTACTTCGACTGCTGAAGAGAAATTCAATGCGGTGAAGGAATCAATAGTTAAAATGATTGAGCCACAGTTGAAGACCTACCTTACTGGTCTTAACTTATCAGAGAAACTTAAAGAAGTAGACGATCTTGAGATACTTGAGAAAACAACAATCGAGTATATCCCGGAACCATTTTGCCAGGCATTAGCCGATCATATTGATGCCCAGGAGGGATTTGTACTACATCAAAAAGTTTGGCTTTACACTACATTCCTGGATATGTTCAGTGTAGGGGCCAGAAAATTTTGTAACTCGTTCTTTGTACACCGTGCGCAGGAATTAGTCAACAAACGTAGAATCATTACTTACTAACTTTTAAATCTGCTGGCTATGGAAAAGCTGAGTGAACACATCACTATTGACAGGGTTAAAGCTAATCCTGCTACTAATTTGATGCAGTTATTTGATCATGGAATGTCTGGTGAAGAACTGTATGATGCTTTTATTGATCGCATTAAAGACTGGGTGTTGAAGATCGATGTACATGTAGCAACTCTTGCTACTATACTACTCAATACCCCCAACTTACCATTACTTCCTCATACGTTGTATCTGGAAATAGCAGAAGCGGTTGATACTGTGTTGCCTAATCACCCATTGTACATACGTTCAGCAGTATACGTAGACTTGGTAGAAGTAGTACACAGACACTCTCAAACACAGTTTGAAAAAACTGCTACGGAGAGATTTCTTAAAACTTCCGATATTTTAGATGCTGTTAAAAATGCCGCGAAGTCAATCAAACCTGATAACAGCACTGATCCTAACCTTAACTAATCGTTATGTCT
>NZ_SCKY01000072.1:0-2672 GCF_004100315.1 Hydrotalea sp. AMD
CAATGGATATTGCTTGACCATTGTTGGGCGGATAATACACCGCAGTGTGGGCAGTGAAATGATTGTTGTCCTAAAATTGGTGGAATATGCTTCATTTACGATGTCTAAAATAAAATGGCTTGTAACGTTTTGCGGCTTGGCGTAGTGGCGGATTTTTAGCACAAAAGTTCAATCGAAGAACTGCACTTGAACCTACCACAAAAATGTCATACGAAGCACTGAACCCGCCATTACGCCAAACCGCTGTTACCAGCCGTTTTTCATTGTCTGTCAATTGCTTTGTCGTCATTTTTTGGTTATGAATTTCATAAAAGTTGAAGTCAAGTCTATTATAAATTCGATTTCTTTTTCGTTCACATTATCATCGTGTTTAGCATATTTATTTTGATATTTCCCGTAATAGTCCAAAAGCGTATTAAACATATTTGTCGTTTCAGGACTAATTCCTTTAGCTTGCTGAAATTGTCCTACGTCTGCAATCTGTTTTTCTAAAGGCTTGTCATTATTAAGAACTTCTTTTAATAGTAACTCTAATGAAAGTCTCAAATCGTCAATTAAATTTCTTTGATAAACATTCTTATTCAATTTGTCTAAGGCAGAATTATATAATTCAAAAGCCTTTTTGTAAGCAGAAAGCCAATGTTGAGTTTCCTTTACAAGCTCTGTTGTTAGAATATGTTGTCCGCTTGGAATATACTCAGGATATTGAGAATACAATTTGTTTTTCAAATCCTTTACACTGTCAAGATGTTGAAGCCTTTCAATGGTCTCGGAAATAATTTCAAATTGTTGGTCAGAGTTAAAACGCTTTAAATTTTCAAGGAATGCTGTTCTTTTATTGGGAGCATCAACGAATGGAGGTTTATGGAATGGAATATCTACATTATAATCTAAACTTTTCGCTGAAAAATACTTGCCAATTTCAGTTGAAGTAAGACCCGTATTGGTGTCTGCCAATATATCCGATGCGTATGTTAAGAATACATTACTGATTAGTTTCTTCATTTCCTAATTCTTCGTTTTTTGTAGTTTCATCTGTTTGCGTGGTTGCTTCTTCCTTTTTTGACTCATCTGTTTCTTTAGCTCCAACTCGTTTAAAAGCAATATTGCTTTTATCCTTTGTTGAAATTAGAACTAAATCATCTTGGTTAATTTTTTCAATTTTGTAAAAAAGTTCTTTGCTAGGATAAGAGAGATTAATCGTGTTGCCCTTATCCGTAAATTTTATTATACCTTTTGAAACTTTATCATTGATGATTTCAACAAAGGTATGTTTGCCGAAAAATGAATGTTCAAAGAAAAATATCTGCTCTTGATATGAAGTGTTTTTCCAACGCTTGCCAAATAAGTTTAGATTTCTAAAATACTTTGGTTTGGCAAATAGTAGAATTAACAATAATAAAATTGTTGTGCCAACTGTAATTCCTAAATAAGTAAAAAGGTCTTTTCTTATTGCTGTTTCATTTTCTGTAATCTCGTAGTGCTTTCCGTAAGTTTTGTAATAAACAGCCCAATCTTCTGTATTTATATTTGCTCCGTGGTTACCTGAACTTTCCCAAGAAGATGAAAAAATTCCTGAAGATGAATATTGTTTTGGAGTTGTATTGTCCATATAGAAATATTCATTTCTAATGTCTGAGAAGTTTGAAATATCAACAAACTTCCCAGGCGTATAAGCTCCCGGTGATTTTTTATCATCTTTCGTAAAATATTCAAAAGCATTTGTGTAGCACTTTCTAACAGACAATCTGTAATTATCTGCATAATAACCACCACTAATTTTAAAACGACCACCCCAACCATCGTCCATATATTCAGGTGCAACATATTTGCCTGATGGTTTTTTATAACCCATATCTCCAGAATAGGTTGTTTCTATGTCAAAACCATCGTCATTTTGTCTTGTGAGTTGTTTAATTGTAAAACCACCATTTGTGGCTTCATATATAGTATATAACTTTTCTCTTTCCCACCATTCTTCAAATAAGAATAAGTCATCACTATTCTTGCTTTTAGATTTAGGATAGCCAGTTTCTTTGAGTTTTCCTTGTGTAAGAGTTTCAACTCCGTCAAGAACAACCGTTTTGCCGTCAAGAATATTATCTACTTTTGAGTAAATATCTTTTTTGAACTTCTGTTTTTTATTGTTGGAATAGGAATAGGCAATAAATGCAGCAAGACCAACTAATAAAAAAGCAGTTCCATATATTTTAAATGAAGCCCAAAATTTCACATTGCTATCTTCAACTAAAACCTTTTTTTCTTCCTTATTTTCTTGTAAAGGCTGAATAGTCGAATTGGGTAAGTTGTCAATTATCGGAGGTGGTGGTGGTGTCTTTTTTAGCAATCCTTTGAGTTCTTCAACTTCTCTAACTGGCTTCCAATTTTCAAAACCATCAGTCCAAACCAAAGTGTCAGGTTTTAAGCCAACAGTCCTTAGTTGGTCAACGTTAAAAGGTCCTTTCTGTTCCTTTTCGTCTAAGTAGTAAAATTCTTTTTCCATACTTTTTATTTGTTCGTTTTCTGTCGTCCTAAAATGGCTGGTAACGATCACGGCTTGGCGATGTGGTGGTGTTTGAAAATCGTCAGCCGGTAACCGCAGTTAAATTTAAAAATAAAAGTTCATTGTTTATTCTATTGATCGGCGTTATTCATCGGCTGGAACTGAAGCC
>NZ_SCKY01000111.1:0-622 GCF_004100315.1 Hydrotalea sp. AMD
GGTATTATCCGTTGTTATTTTTGCCAGCTTGTTACCCGATGCATCATATACATATTGAATGTTTCCTTTTGCTGTTACACTTACCTGTTGTGGCAGGTTTAAATAATTGTATTGTATGCTGCTAATGGCTTTATTCTGATCGCTAATTAAATTGCCATTGGCATCATAGGCATAATCGGTAGTGGTTTTTGTCGCAGTATTATAATGAAAATCGCCTAAGGTACTATTTGGATTATTAGCAGCATCGGTTACCTGTTGCAATTGATTACTGCTACCATTATTCTGATAAGTATAATTCAGTTGGTCTATTAATCCTGAACTGCCAATTAAATACCCATACTGATTCATGGTTAGTATATTGCCATTGGCATCGTAACTGAGGTTGTTTACGCTAAAATTTAAAAAAGCATTGTCCCAACTGTTGCTATTGCTGTTTTGCAGAAAATTGGCTGCTGTTATCCGGTTCACATTATCGTAAGTAAAATCATATTTACGGTTGGTGGCATCACCTGCCGATTTCCATACTGTACCTGTAATGTTACCATTGTATTGTGCATTGGCATAAGTTGTGCCTGCAACGGAATTGGTTTTGTCATAAGCTAATTCCATTCCAAATTTATTG
>NZ_SCKY01000073.1:0-2654 GCF_004100315.1 Hydrotalea sp. AMD
ATCATGAAAATATAAAAGTTTAAAAAGCCTACGCCAATACCCCCATAAAAAGCATTTACCATCATTCCCAACATGGTACACATGCCGGCAAGCGGCATAAAACTATCATGCATCGCATTTACAGAACCATTACTGGTTACTGTGGTAACAATTCCCCAATACGCTGATGCAGCAGCCCCCAAACGCACTTCTTTGCCTTCCATATTGCCCGAGGTTTGTTCTATTCCCATTTTTGCAATGGCAGGATTCCCTGCAGTTTCCATTATAATGGTGGGTGCTAATAATAAAAAGAAACCCACCGTCATTACCCCAACAATTAGCCAGGCTAATTTTTTCCGTTTCAGCATATAGCCCATTGTAAATATTAATGCAATGGGTAATAATGCAATGGCTATGGTTTCAACCATATTGGTGAAATAATTAGGATTTTCAAATGGATGAGCCGAGTTAGGCCCGAAGAAACCTCCTCCATTTGTTCCCAACTGTTTAATGGCAACAAATGCTGCTACCGGCCCTCTGCTTACCTGAACTGTATCGCCCTGTAATGTAGTAATGGTATCTTTACCCTTAAACGTCATGGGCATACCGTTCAATAAAAACAGAACTGCCATTATAAAAGCAATGGGTAATAAAATCCGGGTACAGCTTCTTACAAAAAGAAAGTAAAAGTTACCCAAAGAATGGTTTGCACCCTCTTTCATAGCCTTAAAAACTACAACACATATTGCCATTCCGCAACCTGCACTGATAAATTGAAATAACATTAAAACTAACTGACCCAGATAAGACATACCTGTTTCACCGGAATAATGCTGCAGATTGGTATTTGAAATAAAACTTACAGCAGTATTAAAAGCCAGATCGGCCGACATGGAGGGATTGTGATCAGGGTTTAGTGGCAAATGCGCCATATTGGTTAAAACCAACATGGCCAGAACAAACCAGATAAAATTAATGGTGAGTAATACTTTTAAATGTTGCTTCCAATTCATTTCTATTTTCGGATCAACGCCTGATATTCGATAAATCAGTTGATCAATTGGATTGAAAATGGGATCTAACCAGGTGGTTTCTCCTGAAAATAATTTACCCATATACCTGCCTAACGGAATGGCTAACAATACCGTTATCATAAACATGGCTATGATGCCATACATTTCAGTATTCATTTGCATTGTTTAATTTAGTTTAGAATATCAATATGTTCACTGTAAAATGCAGCACGGTAGTGGTACAGCTTAACATTCATTACCCAAAATTGACAGCTCATCTGCTGTGTTAAAATTTTTCAGGATGAATTAAAACATAGCACATATATACAAATACTATAATCGCTACAAAAAATAATAAAAGCATAAGTTTAAATTTTTTCGAACCAATGAATCATTACGTTAAACAACAGAAACGCTAACAGACCGGTAATTAGTAAAAGTAAAAACAGCATGTTGGTATTTTTTATGTTTAAATAATATAAGCAGTTTAAGTGGATGATACATCATTCCATTCTTTAACTGTGCCAATATATTTGCAAAACAAGTGCCAGCTAAAATAAAATACATGAAAATCCTTACTGGAAATGAATTATAAAAATAATATAGTATATATATACAACAATAAACCCTTTCAAAATAAAAGGGTTCACACTATCATTTTAAAAGGGTATGCCTTATGCGCAACACCAAAATAAAAATAAAACTATTATTCAACTGAACTCGTTATTTTATACTCTTCAATTTTTCTGTACAAAGTAGTTAGGGCAATATTAAGTAAGCGTGCAGTTTCTGTTTTATTACCCCGGGTATATTGCAGTACTTTTTGTATGTGTGCTTTTTCAACGGCAGCCAGCTCTAATGAAGTTGCAGGCATATTACCCATTTCTAAATCGGGTACCTGATAAAAATCAACCGGTAAGGAAGTGGGTTCTAATATATTATTTTCAGTTAAAATAACACTTCGTTCAATAATATTTTTCAGTTCACGGATATTTCCTTTCCATGTATGTTTTTGTAACAATTGTATGTATGCCGGAGCAATGCCGGTTATTTTTTTATTTGTTTTTTCCGAAAAATATTGTAAAAAATGATTGGCTAATAATGTAATATCGTCAATACGTTCCCGTAAGGAAGGCAGTTGTATTTGAAATACTGAAATACGGTAAAACAAATCTTCCCGAAAGCGGCCGGCATTTACTTCCTTTTTTAAGTCGCGGTTAGTTGCCGCAATTAATCTAACATTTACCCTGGTAACATTGTTATCGCCCACTTTCAGAAATTCGCCTGTTTCTATTACACGCAGTAGTTTTGCCTGCAAATCGAGGGGCATTTCACCTATTTCATCTAAAAAAATGGTACCCTCATTGGCTTCTTCAAAAATACCTTTAGTATCTTTTATAGCACCGGTAAATGCACCGGCTTTATGTCCAAATAATTCATTTTCCAATAATTCTTTACTGAAGGCGGAACAATTCACTGCAATAAAATTACCGTTCTTTCTTTTTCCTGCCTGATGTATGGCCTGTGCAAAAACTTCTTTACCGGTTCCTGTTTCGCCGGTTAATAAAACAGTGGCATCTGTTTGTGCTACTTTTCGGGCGGCTTCAATGGCTAATTGAATACTTTTTGAACAACCAAGTATACTGTTTAATGCATATTTAT
>NZ_SCKY01000112.1:0-606 GCF_004100315.1 Hydrotalea sp. AMD
TAACCCAAGTTTCCTAAAATAGAAGCATTTGAAATAGGAATAATTTTGAGTTGCGAAAACAAAACTTCTACTCAAATGCTTCAGGACAAAGTTATTGGAATTTACTGTTTAGTGGATGATATATTGAAAGGCATCCATCATCATGAACACAAGGAACGAAAAGTTAGTGATAGCGAGATCATAAGCACGGCAATAGTGTCAGCTCTTTATTTTAAAGGAAACCAGTTTCATGCTATTAATTATATGCGCACACATGCTATGATACCTGGTATGATTGGCAAGAGTGGTTTTAACAAACGGTTGCATAAGGTTGCCTCGCTGTTGATGTGGTTGTTTTTACACATTGGCAGAATGTTCAAATATTTGTGTGCAGAGTTGGAATATATCATTGATTCGTTTCCATTAAAAGTCTGCCATAACATACGTATTAACAGGAGCAAATTATTAACAGGAGAACAGTGGAGAGGCTTCAATGCCAGTAAAAGGGAATATTTTTATGGGGTAAAGGTACAGTTGATTACAACCAAAAATGGTATACCGGTTGAAATTTGTTTTTCACCTGGTAGCGAACATGATGTAGAAGCCTTGCAGAAAATGTTTATGGAT